>JAGWML010000042.1 GCA_028873155.1 Acidobacteriota bacterium | reverse complement strand
GCGCCGGGAACGTCGAGCGAGAACACGGGCTACGGCGCGGGCTGGAGCGATGCAGGGGTGATTATTCCGTGGACCTCGTGGCTGCAGACGGGTGACACGAACGTGATTGAGCAGAACTGGGTTGGAATGGAGCGGTATCTCGACCAGATCGAGAAGACGAACCCGGATGGTTTCTGGAAGAACTCGGGGATTCCGTTTGGGGACTGGCTTTCGCCGGAGGGACGGACGGACCAGGTGCTGATCGCGACAGCGTATTGGGCGTACGACGTGACGCTGATGCGCGAGATGGCACATGCGACTGGACGAATGGCAGACGAGCAGAAGTACGCGGCACAGTTTGAGAAGATTCGTGGCGCGTTTCAGCAGAGGTTTGTGCATGCGGACGGATTTGTGGCGGGCGCGGACAACAGCCCGTCACCGTTTGGCGTGATCAACAATCCGAATGCGAGGAGCGCAGGAGGCGATACGCAGACGGGATACGTGCTTGCGCTGCACATGAATCTGTTGCCGGATGCGATGCGCGCAGTGGCCGCGCAGAAGCTGGTGGACAAGATCCAAGCGAACGGAGGACTGCTGGGCACGGGGTTTCTGGGGACGCCGTACCTGCTGGAGGAGTTGACGAAGGCGGGACACGCCGAACTGGCCTATCACCTGCTGATGAATACGCAGTATCCGTCGTGGGGCTATCTGATCGAACATGGGGCTACGACGACATGGGAGCGGTGGAACGGCGACCAGATGAAGAGCGACCCGAGCATGAACTCCTATAACCACTATGCGTATGGCGCGGTGGCGGACTGGATTTATCGCTATGCGGCGGGTGTGGATGCGACTCCGATGGATGCAGGCTTCCACACGGTGGTGCTGCATCCGGTGTTTGATGCGCGGCTGGGCAGCGTGGAGTTCCGCTATTCATCACAGTATGGCGTGGTGGAGTCTGGGTGGACGCTTGAGGGTGGGAAGGCACATTGGAAGGTGACGATTCCTGCGAATGCAACGGGGCTGCTCGCGGTGGATGCGACGCAGGCGGCACACTCCATGCTGGACGGAATGCCGCTGATGCAGAGCGCGTTGGCGACAGCGGCGGATGGCGGGTATCGTCTGGCAGCGGGAAGCTACAACATAGAAGTGGATGTGCAGTAGGCGCGGCGCGCGATGGAGGTCGTGAGACAGGCATGACGTCAGTGATTGCAGGGATTGGCTGGCACGTGATTGGTGCGAGCATGGCGGCGTCGTTTTACGCGCCGATTGAGAAGGTGCGGAAGTGGTCGTGGGAGACAACGTGGGCGCTGGCTGGCGTGTTCTCGTGGATTCTGCTGCCGATAGGCGTCAGCCTAGTGCTTCTGCCGGATTTTCACGGTTTCTATGCATCGATGGGAACGGCGCTGCTGCTGCGCGTGGCTCTGTTTGGTGCGATGTGGGGCGTGGGCAACGTGAGCTACGGGCTGACGATGCGGCATCTCGGGATGTCGCTCGGCATCGGCGTGGCGATTGGCGTAACGCTGATTGTGGGCACGCTGGCGCCGCCGCTGATGCACGGGCAGGGCGCGATGCTCGTGACGACACGGGGTGGGTTGCTGACGTTGGCAGGCGTGCTGGTGGCGCTGGTGGGCGTGGCGATTGTCTCGTACGCGGGACACCAGAAAGAGCGGCAACTGCGCGGGGAGATTCAGGAGTTCAACCTGGGACTGGGGCTGTTTCTGGCGGCGATGTGCGGGATTTTTTCATCAGGCATGTCGTTTGCGATTGACGCGGCGAAGCCGATGGAGGCCGCGGCGCTGCACCTGGGTGTGAGTCCGTTGTATGCGGCGCTGCCGAGCTACGTGTGCATTATGGGTGGCGGAGCGCTGGTGAATCTGAGCTACTGCCTCATCCGGCTGGCGGCGGTGAAGCGGCTCTCACTGCGTGCGGATCTGCAGCAGCCCGGACCGACGCTGGTGAAGAATGCAGCGCTCGCCGCGACGGGCGGGATCATGTGGTACCTGCAGTTCTTCTTCTACGCATGGGGCGCGTCGAATATCCCGCAGCGCCTGTCGTATGTGAACTGGATGCTGCATATGAGTATTTACGTGTTGTGCGGCGGTCTGGTGGGGCTGGCGCTGGGCGAGTGGAAGGAAGCCGAGGGCAGACCGTTGCGGTTGCTGTGGGCGGGCATGCTGGTCATTATCGCCGCGGCCAATCTGGTGGGACTGGGCATGGCCGCGTCGTGACGCGCACTTAGTGCGCAAGGAAGTAGACGCCGATGCAGACGAGGACTGCCGCAGTCCAGCGGCGGCGGTCGACGTTTTCGTGGAGAAAGAGCTTGGCGGCGATTGCGTTCGTGACGAGTGTGAGCGAAGCGGACGCAGGCGCGACGAGGCTCAGATCCATGTGATTGAGTGCGAAGAGCAGCGCGAAGAAGGCCGCGGCGAGGAAGAACACTCCAGCAAAGAAAAGCGGACAGGTGAGGACGGCGCGAATGGCGCCTTTGAGGCCGGAGTGCGCGCGGATGAGGTCGAGGTCACCGATGGACTTCATGGCGGCGGCGGTGAGGACTTCGCCGGCGGTAGAACTGAGAATGATGGCGGCGATCATCGCGGTGGCGGTCCAGAAGCCGGGATGGGGCGCGGTGACAGGCAGCAGAGTCATTGGGTCTGCTCCTCGGGAACGGGTTCGCCGGCTGGTTGCGGTCGCTCCGTGAGCGACGGGCCGTTGGCGACGAAGCTGACGCCGATGGTGATGAGGGCGATGCCGATCCAGCGCTGCATGGAGATGGACTCGTGCAGCCAGAAGCGGGAGAGTAGTGCGACGATGACGTTGCCGAAGGCGGTGGCGGGCAGGACGAAGGTGAGGTCGGCCCAGGAGAGCGCGGTGAGATAACTCGCAAAGAAACCGATCAGCAGGGCAATGCCAACGGCGATCCAGGGCGTGAAGACGGCAGCGACGAGAGTGGCGGGATGCGCGAGGGCGATGGGCGGGAGCTGTGTCATGCCGCGCGAGAGGCAGGTATCACCGAGCGGAGCGCAGAGAGCAACGAGCGCCAGAATGAGGTACTGCCGCGGCGTGAGGGTGTGGTGCGCCATGCGTGTGCTGCACGTCCTCTAGAGCGAGCAGTTGGCCCGCAAGAAAAGGAGGGCGGACTCGCGGGGAGCCGCCCTCGGGATATGAAGTCCGGATGCGCTAGGCTCCAGCACTGACGGCCGCGGATGAATCGGTGCGGCGGCTGCGCGCTTTCTTGACCATCTTGTTGCGCTGCGAACGGAGCTTGAGGAAGGCCTTGGCCTCGATGTAGAGGCGCGGGACGTCGCGGTTGACGATGGCTTTCCACACCACGCGGAAGGCAGCTTTGGGGCGGAAGTAGTATTCATCGTAGAAGCGGTGGACCATCTCCATCACGTAGTCGACGGGCAGGCCGGGGTACTCGATGTGCGCCATCTGGTGGCCGCCGCCGTCTTCCATCTTCTCGTTGGTGATGAAGCCATTCTTCTGGGCGAATTCGTAGAACTCAGTGCCGGGGTAGGCATGCGCGACGCTGACCTGGATGGTTTCGCAGTCAAGCGTCTTGGCGAAGTTGATGGTGTTGCGAATGGACTCTTTGGTTTCGCCGGGCAGGCCGAGGATGAAGTCGGCGTGGATGGTGAGACCGAGGTCGTGGCAATCCTTGGCGAACTGACGGGCGCGTTCAACCGTGGCACCCTTCTTGATGTTCTTGAGGATTTGCGGGTCGCCGGACTCGAAGCCGACGATCAGCAGGCGGCATCCAGCTTCGCGCATTGCCTTGAGGGTGTCGTAGTCGGTGGTGACGCGCGAGGTGCAGGACCAGGTAAGGCCGAGTGGCTTCAACTTTTCGCAGAGCTCGATGGTGCGCGCCTTCTGGATATTGAAAGTGTCGTCGTCGAAGAAGAACTCCTTTACCTCTGGGAAGTTCTCCTTGGCCCACTTCATCTCCGCAGCCACATCGTCTGTGGAGCGCTTGCGCCACGCGTGTCCGCTGAGGGTCTGCGGCCAGAGGCAGAAGGTGCACTGGGCCGGGCAGCCGCGGGTGGAGTAGAGTGCAATGTAGGGATGCAGCAGGAACGGCACGTTGTAGCGCGTGACGTCGATGTCGCGCTTGTAGATTTTGGTGGCCCAGGGCATCGCGTCGAGGTCTTCGACCTGCGGACGGTCGGGATTATGGACGACCTTGCCGTCCTTCTTGTAGCTGATGCCGAGAATCTCGTTGAGCGGCTTGCCCTGCGCGAACTCGACCACCGAGAAGTCGAACTCGCGGCGGCAGATAAAGTCGAGGACAGAACACTCGTTCAGCGCGCGATCGGGGTCGGTGGTGACGGGCGGGCCGACGAATGCGATGCGAATGGACGGATTGGCCGCCTTGATGGCTTCGGCGAGTCGTTGATCGCCTTCCCATCCCACGGTCGAGGTGAAGAGGACAAGGAATTCGTAGCTCTTGCAGATCTCGATGGTCTCTTGCGCGGTGATGTGGTGGGGCGGGGCATCCAGCAGGCGCGAGCCCTCGAGCATGCCGGCCGGGTAGGTGAGCCAGACGGGATACCAGTAGGACTCGATCTCGCGGGTCGCGGGCCAGCGAGAACTTGCACCACCGTCGAAATTTTCAAAAGACGGGGGATTGAGGAGAAGGGTCTTCAGAGGCTTTGACATCTCTTTCATTCTACCATTTTGTGAATTTCGGGAGGGTCAAAACGGCGGAGCTGCCGTTACTTGCCGTGTAACTCATTGAGCCAGTCCTGCATATGGCCGAGCGCGCGGAGCAGGCCGAGGCGCGTCTTGACCAGGTCGAGGTTGGCATCGAGCGCGTCCTGGTACTTCTGGCGCTCGTCGATGCGGGCCAGCTGTTCGGTTTTGGGGTTGAGCTGCGAGTTTGGAGCCTGTGACGCGGGCTGGCCGTCGCCTAACTCCAATTGTGCCAACACAGACTTGAGCTGTTCCTGGGCGATCTGCTGCTTGAGGTCCGCGATCTCAGCGAGGGTGTCGAGCTCGCGCAGACTGCCAGTGAGGGTGGAGACCTGAATGTCGGACTGGCGACGGGCCTGCTCGGCTTCGACGGTGGCGCGGAGGGCATCGGCGGACGATTCGTGGGCCTTGGCGCGGTGGCCGAGGTCGAATAAAGGAATCTCAATCTGCACACCGGAGGCGAAGTTGTTGGCGGGCAACGGTTTCGCAAAGAATGAGTTCACGTCATTCAACAGGGTTGTGTTGCGGTTGTATTGCGCGGCAAAGGTCAACTGGGGAAGGTAGTTGATCTCCTCGTCGCCTTTGGCGACGAGCTGCTTGGAGCGGGCGAGGAGCTGCGCAGCGTCGAGGCCGGAGTGGTTGGGTTGCACAGCACCTGCGGTAATCTTTGGGATCGCCGGAATGCTGTCGTGCGCGGGTGCAATCGAGTCTGCGGGGAGACCCGTCAATCCTGCGAGCTGCGTTGTCAGTGTGGCGGCACGGGCTTCAAGCTGTTCGCGGCGGAGCTTGACCTGGGCCGCGGTGAGCCGGGTCTGGAGGAGATCCTTGAGCGGATCGACGCCAGCTTCGGCGCGCTGCTGCTCGATCGTGACAAGACGCTGAGCGAATTCTTCCTGCTGCCGGGTGGCCTGTAGGTCCTGCTGGACGGTGTCGAGCTCGATGTAGCTGCTGGAGGCGTCAAGAGCGACCTGTTCGCGGGCATCCTTGAGGCTGGAGAAGGCAGCGCGGAGGCCCAGACGAGCTGCGTCGAGATAGCGCTTCTGGGAGACGCTGAAGACGAGCGACTGGACAGTGGCGCCCCAGACGGAGGGAGGCGTTCCGGTGAAACCGGTCTCAGGGAATGCGGGCAGCCCCGTGCTGAAGGTCAGCGTGGGGATGATGACGTCCCGATTCTCAGCGAGCAGAGCCTGGGCCTTGTCCACATCGGCCTGGGCGATGCGGACGGCGGTGCTGTTGCGCTGCGCGAGATCGACGACGGTGACGAGGGAGACCTGAGCAAGGGAGTGCGTGGGGCCAGTGAGCACGGCAAGAAGCAGGACCAGAAGAATGGCGCGTGTTGAGAGGCGGTGGTTCACAGTCGCTGGCTCCATTCAGAAAGACGCATCGAGCGCGGGCTTGTACGTTGAGGCCAGACTGAGAGCCTGAGCGCGGTCTTTGCGGGCGGCATCACGGTCGCCGGACTGAGCCTGAACCCGTGCGAGGCGCAGCCATGCCGCGAAGGCAGGGGCCTGTTCCGACTTGACGGGCGCGGCGAGATAGAGCTGCAGCATATGGGCGGCGAGCTCTGGACTGCGGTGCGCGGCGATGAGAGTGGTGGCGCCGTCATAGAGAGCGACGCTTGCATGCGGGTCACGCTGCGCGAGGCGGATGACGTTGCTGATCGCTGTGTCCATGTCAGCCCAGCGGGCGTGGCGGCGATAGAACGAGGCGAGAACGGTCCACTGGAAGGCGGGATGTGGATCAAGCGCAACGGCTTTTTTGAATTCCTCTTCGGCGGTATTGAGGTCTTTGCGGCTTTCTGCGATGCGGCCGCGAAGCTCGTGGGCGCGGGCAGGCGCAAAACGGGCCAGGTCGTCGGCTACTTTGTAGGCTTTCTGGTCGCCGCCGCCGACGATGGAGGGTGCCTCATAATAAAACTCGCCAAGGTCGGCGAGGGCTTCAGCACTCTGCGGATCGAGCCGTGCGGCGGTTTCAAATTCGTCTCGTACGCGCTTGCCGAGCGAGTATGCACTGAGGAATGACGCGCGATCTGCCTTTTCACCGAGGGTGCGTCCGAGCCAGAGGTGATAGAGGGAGTTCGACGATTCCAGGCGAACGGCAGCTTCGCACTCGCGCTGTGCGGAGTCCCACTGCTCCAGCGTGTAAAAGATGCGGCAGCGCAGATTGTGAGCCTCAGCCGACTCCGGCAGCGCGTTGAGGAAAGAGAGCGCGTGATCGGCCTCCCCCGCCTGCACTGCGGTGGCGGCCTGCTGAAGCGTGGCCGGTGTTGCAGGTAGAACCGCGATGAGAGCGGAGAAGGCCGCGACCAGAAGCACGGCGCTCATCGCATGGCCTTGATGGGAATGCCTTCCTGGAGAGGCTGTCCCGAGGTGGTGCCGGTGGCAACTTGATCTCCCTCCTTGAGTCCGGAGAGGATGGCCACCTGGGTGAGAGTGGGGGTGCCGATATGGACATTGGTCTTCACTAGATCGTTGTCCACGACCTTGTAGACGTAGGGCTGGCCACCTTGTGTGAAGAGCGCTTCACGGGGAATGCTGAGGACGTTGGGCTGGCTTGAGGTGGTCACAGTGACGGTGACGTTGGTGTCGGGGAGCAGGCCGCCATCCGCGTCGTCGAGGGCGATGAGGACTTCGCCAACGGTGCGTGTGCCATAAATGATGACGGTGACGGGGACGCGCTCGATGTGTCCATGCCAGACCTTGCCGGGTTTTGCGTCCCACTTGATAACGATGGGCTGGCCGACCGCAAGGCGGCCGATTTCGGGCTCGTCGAAGTAGGCGCGAACACGTTCGTGGGTGAGGTCGGCGATCTGGAGAAGCATTGCGCCCTGCTGAACAAATTCCGTCCGTCCAGCGTTGAGCGTGTAGACTGTGCCCCCGATGGGCGCGACGACGCTAGTCTGATCGAGGGCCTGACGCGCGGCGGCAAGCGAAGATTGCGCGTCGTTGACGGCGGCTTCAGCACGAGCGAGGTCTGGAGCGGAGTAGCGGTTTTTCGCCATCTGTTGCGCGGCGTTGAAGGTGGACTGCGCAGCGGCGAGGCGCTGGCGTGCGGCATCCACTTCAGCGGCCGAGGCAGCGCCGGTGGTCTGCAGATGAGCGAGAGCATCGAGGCTGCGCTGGTCCTGGTCGCGCTCGAGGCTGCTGCGTTCGATCTCAGAGGCAGCGGCATCCCGCTGGGCAGGCGTGCCGTTGTTGCGCGCAGCAACGAGGTCGGCCTGTGCGGTTCTGAGGGCGCTCTCTGCCGCTGCAACACGCGCACGGGCATCGATGTCGTCGAGCTTCATGAGGAGCTTGCCCGCCGGAACCACGTCGCCGGGCTGGACGTAGACGGCTTCCACGGTAGTGGCAATGGGGCTGTGCAACTCGTAGTTCAATGTCGGCTCGACGCGCCCATTGGTGCTGACGGTGCTGAGGAGGGATTGGCGCTCCACATCTGCGATGCGGACAGGGAGCCGCTCGCGGGTAAGATTGCGAACGGTAAAGAACACGAGCACGAGAACAATCACGGCGCCGACCCAGATCCAGCGCCTGTCAGTTTGCCTTCTTACGTCAGCCATTCGATTAACCTGAGCCAGTATATAAGACTCATAAACAACCCCAGAAGAATCATGAAAATCCGATTGAAGCGGGAATGGGAGACAGGGAATGCGGCACGTACAATGAGAGCCATGGCACAGCACCCGCGTTACACAGACGACCATGCGAAGGCTGGACTGGATTTTGCTTTCCCCGCGATTGAGACCTGGCAAAACCAGTTTCCCGGATATGAGATTGTGATTGATGATCCTGAGCTGACCTCGGTTTGCCCGAAGACGGGGCTGCCGGATTTTGGGTCGCTCACGATCCGCTACATGCCGCGCGAGCGGTGCCTGGAACTGAAGTCGCTGAAGGAATATCTGTTCAGCTACCGCAATCTGGGAATCTTTCAGGAAAACATCGTGAACCAGGTGCTGGAGGACGTGGTGAAGGCGTGCAATCCCGTGTGGGCGGTGGTGAAAGGCGAGTTCCGGCCGCGGGGCGGGATTGCGACAACTGTGGAGGCGCGCTGGCCACGACCGGCGGCATAAACGCCGTTGCCTTGTTTATTCAGAGAGAGGCAAATTCTCCGGGCGTGGTGTAGATATTTTGCAGGAGCCAGCATTGACCAGAACGGCTGAAGAGACGCGTGCATTGACGACCTCTGCCGTGGGCACGGTGGCGCTGCTGATCGGGCTGAACCTGCTGAACTACATTGACCGCTATATTCTGCCGGGAGCGCAGCCGCTGATCCAGCGCGAGTTTCACGCGACGGATCATGCGATGGGTGCTCTGACCACGGCACTGTTTGTGACCTACATGATTGTGGCGCCGCTGACCGGATGGCTGGGCGATCGCTTTCCGCGCAAGCCTTTGATCATCGGTGGCGCGGTGCTGTGGAGCCTGGCAACGCTGGCGACGGCATGGGTACAGAGCTACTGGACGCTGTATTTCCGGCATGCGCTGGTGGGCGTGGGCGAGGCGACGTTTGGGATCTTCGCGCCGGCGGTGCTGGCGGATTTCTATCCGGAGCGCGACCGGAACCGGGTGCTTTCCATGTTTTACGTGGCGATTCCGGTTGGCGCGGCGCTGGGGTATGTGGCAGGCGGTCAGCTGGGTTCCTTGTGGGGATGGCGTGCGCCGTTTTTTCTGTGTGCGTTTCCGGGACTGGTGGTGGCGGCGCTGTATGGCTGGCTGGGGCGCGAGCCGGAGCGCGGCGCCAGCGACCACCTGATGCCGACGATGGATCGGGCTACGGTGGCGGGGATTCTGCGGAATCCGGCGTTTTTGACGGCAACATTTGGATTGGCGATGCTGACGTTTGCGATGGGCGGGATTTCGGCATGGGTGCCGACGTTTCTGCATCGCGTGGCGGGAATGAGCGTGGCGCGCGCTGGAACGGTGGTGGGCGCGATCACGGTGGTGGATGGGATTGCGGGCACGCTGCTGGGTGGCTGGCTGGCGCAGATCTGGCTGCGCACGAATGACCGCGCGCTGTACCTGGTGTCGTTCTGGAGCGTGGCGCTGACGCTGCCGTGCGGCATCGTTGTGTTTTTCGGGCCGGAGAAGTGGGTGGTGCCGTCGTTGTTTGCGGCGGAGTTCTTTCTGTTTCTGAACACGGGGCCGCTGAATGCGGCGATTGTGAACTCGGTCGCAGCGCCGGTGCGGGCGACTGCTGTGTCGATCAATCTGTTCTGCATTCATTTCTTCGGCGACACCTTTTCGCCGCAGATTATCGGGGCGGTTTCGGACCACTCTTCGTTGCGGCTGGGACTGGGCGTGACGCTGATTTCGCTGGTGGTGTCGTGTGTGATTCTGTGGAGCGGCGCGCGCTTTGCGCCGGCGCTGGAAGCCGAGCGAATTTGACCCCGCCAAAACTGTGGAGCAGCGCGTGCAGGCGGAGTTGGAACGACCAACGATACTGGCTCTATGAGTACTGCTCATCTGGCATGGCAGGTGTTTGAAGGTGTGTGCTGGCTTCTGGCTGCGGCTTGGCTGGTGCAGGCGTGGATTGTGCTGCGCGGCATGCCGACCCTGCCGGATCTGACTGAATCAGGAGACAGGCTGCCAGCGCTGGAGCGCGGCGCTGGACCGGACGTGACGGTGGTGGTCCCGGCGTGCAATGAGGCAGCGACGATTGAGGCGACGCTGCGGTCTCTGCTGGCGTCAGAGGGCGTCCTGCTCCAGGTGATTGCCGTGGACGATCGCTCCACGGATGACACGGGCCCATGCATGGATCGTGTGGCTGCGGAGTGGCAGGCGAGCAGTGGTCAACACACACTTGAGGTCTTGCACCTGCGGGAGCTGCCGCCGGGCTGGCTGGGCAAGCCGCATGCCATGGCCCTGGCCGCGAAGCGGGCGCTTGCGCCGTGGCTCCTGTTTACGGATGGAGATGTGTTCTTTGCGCCGAGCGCATTGGATTTGGCGTTGCGGCAGGCGCAGGCGGTGCGGGCGGACCACCTGATTCTGGTGCCGACGCTGATTTTGAAAACCGTGGGCGAGCGAGCGATGCTTGCGGCGATGCAGACCTTGTCGCAATGGACGATTCGCCTGTGGCGCGTATCGAACCCAAAGGCGAAGGATTTTATCGGAGTGGGTGGATTCAACCTCATCCGGTGCGCTGCCTATGAGAGGGTGGGCGGTTTTGACGCCCTGCGAATGGAAGTACTGGACGACCTGCGGCTGGGCTGGAAGGTGAAGCGCGCCGGGCTGCGGCAGCACGTGGTGCTCGGGCAGGGGCTGGTGCGAATCCGCTGGATTGACGGGGCACTGGCAGTGGTGAAACTGGTGGAGAAAAACGGGTTTGCTGTGTATCGCTACCGACTAGGGCTGACGCTTGTGGCCTGTGCGGGGCTGGCGTTCCATGTGGTCGCTCCGCTTGCAGCGTTGGCGGCAGGTGGTTGGACGGCACTGGCTGGAGTGCTCACCTACGCCGGAATCGCGATGGTGTATGAAGGCAATCGACGCGTGACGCAGGTGGCCTGGTGGCATGCAGTGTTGTTTGCGCCGGCGGTTGCGGTGGTGATCTATGCGTTTGCGCGATCGACAGTGCTGACGCTTGTGCGTGGCGGAGTGAAGTGGCGGGGAACGCTGTATCCGCTGGGTGCGCTACGACGCGCCGCGGGGCGCGGCTGGTGAGTCCGTTATTTGGCAGGCAGCGCCGCGGGAGCGACGGGCTCGTGCACGGCTGAACTCATAAAAGAACGATGGCTGCCGGAGGAATGCGAGCTGGGGTCGCGCAAGGGTGGGCGGGACTGGTCGCCTGCGAAGCCGTGGAGCAGCAGGGGATTGGGGCGAAAACGCGGCGGGCCTCCGTTGAACTGGCGCACATGGCTGAGGATGATGCCGGAACGGCCGTGCATGGGCTCGACGATGCCGCGAATGTGAACATCGAGGTCGCGATATTGCCGCAGCTCGCCGACCTCTTCGCGGTCCTGCCATGGATTGAGGATAGTAAAGACACACTTCTCGTCGGGCGTGTCGGGCGAGCAGACGTCGAGGTAACGGGTGCCGTCTGGCAGTTCGACCACATCGTACACATGCGCGGTGATGCAGATGTCTTTGTGGAGCAACTTGCCGGCCTGGTCCGTGGTGACGCAGGGCTTGCCGTGGCTTGCAAAGGCCAGACACGGGTAGAGCAGGAAGAAGGACGCACACCGGCGCATGAAGGCCATGATCCCCAAAAAAAGTGACACCAGTGTAGATGCGCCGTGCGGCTCCCGAAAGGTTACGGAAGATGCACGGCGCGAGGGGATGTTCGGCTGGGCTGGCGCTCAGTGCGTACTGACGAGCTCTTTGCTCTGCGCGCCGTAGTGAGACTGGACGTAGTTGTCGAGGATCTGCTTGAACTCGGCCACGATGGTGTCGCCGCGGAGGGTGGTGTAGAGCTTGCCGTCGACGTAGACGGGGGCCTTGGGCTCCTCAAAGGTGCCGGGCAGGCTGATGCCGAGGTTGGCGTGCTTGGATTCGCCGGGGCCGTTGACGACGCAGCCCATGACGGCGAGCTTGAGCTCTTCGACGCCGGGATACTTCTTGCGCCACTCAGGCATGGAGGTGCGGAGGTAGGTTTGAATCTGCTCGGCGAGCTCCTGGAAGTAGGTGCTGGTGGTGCGGCCGCATCCGGGGCAACTGGTGACCTGGGGCATGAAGCTGCGAATCTGAAGCGACTGAAGAATCTGCTGTGCAGCCTGGACCTCTTCCGTGCGGTCGCCGCCGGGGCGGGGGGTGAGGCTCACGCGGATGGTGTCTCCGATGCCGTTGAGCAGGAGCGGGGCAAGGCCCGCGGTGGAGGCGATGAGGCCCTTGGCGCCCATGCCAGCTTCAGTGAGGCCAAGGTGAAGCGGGTAGTCGCAACGGGCGGCGAGGGCGGTGTAGACGTCGATGAGATCGCGGACTCCGGAGACCTTGGCGGAGAGGATGATCTTGTCGTGGCCGAGGCCGTAGTGCTCGGCGGCGCGGGCTGATTCGAGAGCGCTGACGATCATGGCTTCCATCATGACGTCGCGAGCGGGCATCGGATCGGGGCGGCGGTTATTCTCGTCCATCATGCGGGTGAGGAGGGCCTGATCGAGCGAACCCCAGTTGACGCCGATGCGGACTGGCTTGTCGTTTTCGACAGCGCACTCGACCATAATGCGGAAGTTGTCGTCGTCTTTGCGGCCGATGGAGACGTTGCCTGGGTTGATGCGGTATTTGGCAAGGGCACGGGCGGTGGCCGGATATTTCTTGAGGAGGATGTGGCCGTTGTAGTGGAAGTCGCCGACGATGGGGACGTGGATGCCGCGCTTGTCGAGGCCTTCGACAATATGGGGCACGGCGGCGGCGGCGGCCTCGTTGTTGACGGTGACGCGGACGATCTCAGAACCGGCGAGGGCCAGCGCTGCGACCTGCTCGATGGTGCCGGGGATGTCTGCCGTGTCGGTATTGGTCATCGACTGGACGACGACAGGGACCTCCCAGCCGACCCGAACCTGCCCGATCTTTACGGTAACTGTCTTTCTGCGCTGAATATCCGCCATATCGACCTCATGGTTAGTGTACCTTTTTCGCGATGGCGACGGAACTGGCAGCAGGCTGGCGGCGGCGACCCGTTCTCAGGAAGATGCGGGCGGGATTACACTAAGAGTATGCAGTTTCGCAGAAATCTTCTGATTGCTTCTTTCGCTTTTGTAGCGCTGTGCGTGGCAGGAACCAACGGGCTGAATGGCCAGGATGCGAGCCATCGCGGGCGTAAGTACAAGGCGCCGCCGCCGACCTCGACGGTGACGGTGACGATTTTGCGCGCGAGCGATGAGAAGCCGCTCGAAAATGCCTCTGTGGTTTTTCAGCTTGTGGGCGATAAGGGCAACATGGAGCTGAAGACGAACGAAGAGGGCAAGGCGACGATTGACGTCTTGCCGACCGGGTCTAAAGTTCTGCTGCAGGTGCTTGCCAAGGGGTACCAGACCTACGGCAAGAACTACGACATCGACAAGGAGAACCTGTCGATTGAAGTGAAGATGAAGCGTCCAGCGAAGTCGTACTCGATTTATGAGAATCACGACGCAGGCGCATCAGAAGGCAGCGGCGGGAATTCGTCATCGGACAGCGGACAAAAGGACCCATCGAAGCCGGGTGCGGATTCGGCTCAGCCCAAAAAGTAGACCAGAGCAGGCGGGAGATGCAGACAGAGACGAGCAGCCTGTACACAAGCGGCAAGCCTCTGGCGGGCAAGTGTGCCCTTGTGACCGGAGGCGCGCGACGGCTGGGGCGCGAGATTGCGCTGACGCTGGGACGGGCAGGCGCGGATGTGACGATTACATTTCGCAACTCAGCAAGCGCAGCGCGGGAGACAGTGCGCACATTGGAATCGATGGGGCGCAAGGCGCAGGCGGTGCGATGCGATGTGCGCGAAGAGGTGGACGTGCGCGCTGCGGTCGAGGCGGCAGTTGCGTTCCACGGCAGGCTGGATGTTCTGGTGAACAACGCGGGCGTTTTTGCGGCGGCCGGGCTGGAAGAGCTGTCGGTTGCGGAGTGGGACGAGACCTTCGATGTGAACACGCGGGGACCGTTTCTGTTTGCGCGCGACGCGGTGAAGCACCTGCGCCGGACGCACGGCCGGATTGTGAATCTTGGCTCGCTGGGCGGGATGCGCGCATGGGCGGGGCACGGACACTATTGCGCGTCAAAGGCGGCGGTGCACATGTTGACACAGGCGATGGCCAAGAGCTTTGCGCCTGAGGTGAGCGTGAACTGTGTGGCCCCGGGCTGGATTGAGATGGAAGAGGCCGATGGCGACGCAGCTGCGCGATTTGCCGCAAAGGCCCCGATGCAACGGAACGGGACAGCTTCAGACGTGGCGGAGGCCGTACTATTCTTTGCTGCCGGACCGGCTTTTGTGACGGGCCAGGTGCTGGCAGTGGATGGCGGGCTGGGTCTCTAAGCCTTCGTTGCGATCGGAAGGACGAGCTTCAAAATGGCAGAAGCCGTTTCCACATGCTCGGCCTGGTGCGATTGGCGAGATCTGTGTCGAATGCGGGCATCTGGTCATCCCAGAGCCCTGCCGGGTCAGGCTGTGCAGGCCAGCCCGCACCGTGCACCGCAGCCTCGGGATTGCTCAGGAAGAGCCGGTTTGCGGTTGCAACGCCGACGCGATTGGCTACATATTCAAAGCCCTTTTTCAAGTGCAGCGGACGCATCCTCGGACGGTGCGCATCGCTGGCGACGAAGTGAATCCAGTTGCGGTCGAGAAGCTGATTTGCAAAGACTTCAGCGGTCGGGCCAAAGCGCCCGTAGAATGCCGCCGATGTGACCTGGATAAGGCAGCCCTGGCGGAGCCAGTCGCGCAGCATGACAGGGTTGCGCTGGAGCACGGAGTTGCGCTCGGGGTGGGTGATGATGAGCGTGTACCCGGCTTGCTGCAACTGATGCATGGCATCTGAGAGCTGCGGAGGGATGGCGAGGTCAGAGAACTCGATGAGGAGATAGCCCTTGCCGTTGATGGAGTAGCGGGGGGGATGCTCGAGCGCATCGAAGATGTTGGCAGCGCTCATGTGGAAGTCGCAACCGAGGCTGAACTCGACCGCGCCATGCAGCTCGGCGCGCAGTTCCGCAAGACGCTGGATGTTGAGATTGAATTCGTAGCGATAGTGGTCGTTT
>JAGWML010000282.1 GCA_028873155.1 Acidobacteriota bacterium | reverse complement strand
AGCGACGCGAGTGTGCCCCGCTCCCAAGGCCAAGCGGCGTCTTTTTCGGAAGGTTCGGAAAATCTTTTTGCGTTCGTTGCACACAAGATTTTCTGAAAGCCGAAACCCGCAGGGCGGTGAAGCCGAAGCAGAGCCGCGCCGTGCCGCAGGGCGCGGGATAAGCGCCGAGCGAGTGACCGAGGGTGAGCAGGGAAAATACTGGAGAATTGGCGCTCTATGGAAACGCTTGTCTGAAAGGCGCCTGTAGAAGGATGCCGCTGCGACCACATGGCGGTGAGACCATAACCTGTCGTTTGCCATGCTTCCGGCTGCAAAAGCGGAGAACGGGTGGACCGCACATTCCAGTGCTTCGCATTGTCCTCCGCATCCCGTCATGCGATGGACCTGTATAGGGGCGACGGAGTCGAAGGCCGGTTGCACTGCCTCCGCGACGAATCGGCGAGGGCGGGAATAGACCTACCCGTGCGCACTCGTTGGGAGGCCCGCACCAGCATTGCTCCTACTCGCAGCCGCCTGCTCACGAGGACCTCCGTGAGACGATTTCGTGGACTGCCGCGATGCGTTGTCCGATCCAGCGCATGACCGGGACCGCCATTGAGTTGCCGAGAGCACGGTAACGCGGGCCATCGGCGGCCAGTTTGCCGCGATACTCGACCAGCGTGTAATCGTCGGGGAATCCCTGCAAACGTTCGCACTCGCGCGGAGTCAGCCGGCGCACAGCCATTCGCGGCGTCATGACTCCATCGGCGCGGCCACCTTCGCCTCCACGTTGAAGGGTACCTGCGATGCTCGTCGATGCAGTGAGTTCTCCCGACCAGGCGATGGGTTGCTCCTGAAGCACAGCAGTGGTCGAGTTGTTCTCGATGCTGCCTGGAGCTTTCGTGCGGACGCTTCCCGCCACGTCGGTCGGCGTAGCCGTACTCACAGTGCCGTCGCTGCCAGGCAAGGTGAAGGCGATAGCTACTTGTCCGCCACCGTTTGGATTGCCACTGCGGTTGTTCATACTGCGCAGCGTAGGGGCGATGTCACTCACGTCCGCACCGGAATCCTTCGCGGAGAAAGCGACATAACTGTTGCTGCTGCCACCAGAAGCGGCACGGAGACTGGCTGCATCGGAGACTTCAGGTAGCGCGCCGCCCTCGCGTCCACGTAGGTTGAAGGCGACAGCCTGGTTGGGGACACTCTCCAGCGTGTGCGCCACGCCGTCCGAAAAGCCGCTACCGTTTGACTGTGTGTGGGCCGTGCTGATGGCGATGGGGATCATCGGCACGCCGCGTCCGGTACCGTCCTCAGAGGCATCGAAGCCATCGGCGGAGAGCGAATGAGCGATGAAAGTTTCCGTTTCGAAGTCGATGCGCCCCGAAGCGCTGGCGCAGGCATTGGCGGCCGTCGCCACATCAATGGGACCCGAAGCATTGTTTCCGCCGAATGCTAACTGGCGGATCAGGCCACCATCGAGGTCGAAGTCAGTTCCGAGGCCGCCACCGCCATGAGCGCGTGCGCTAAGGGTGGGGGCAAGGTCTTTCCGCGCTTCTCGGCGCGGCGGAGGATACCCCGACAGGCACGACCGCTCAAGTAATACCGCTGAGGCAGCTCGCCAGTCTCCAAGATATCCGACAACGAAGACGCGGCGCCGTCGCTGGGGTACTCCGAAATGCTGAGCGTCCAGAACCCGGTAGGCGATCCCATACCCGAGTTCGACCAGCATCCCGAGGAAGGCTCCAAACGTCCGTCCGTCGTCGATCGACAGGACGCCGGGGACGTTCTCCCACACCAGCCATAAGGGGCGGAGTCGGCCAGCAAGTCGAGCAAACTCGATGGTGAGGTTGCCACGCGGGTCATCCAGTCCCGCTCGGTTACCGGCGACGGAGAAAGACTGGCAAGGTGTTCCTCCGGCCAGAAGGTCGATTGTTCCCACATCGTTTGCTCCTATGCGCGTGAAATCTCCGGCGTTCACAATCGCGCCGTCGGCAGGCAAGGCAACGATGTTGCCAATGGCTGCGGCACGGCGCTTCGCCTCTTTCCTGTCCACAGCGTCATGCGGACTCGGCACGCAAATGGGCCGCGATGCGCGATAGCGCGAACGCAGCAACCAGCAGCAGAAGGGATCGATCTCGGCAAACATTACAGGCTCCCACCCCAGGGGCCGCCATGCGACCGAGACCGCTTCAATGCCCGAACACACGGAGAGATACCGTAGCATCATCAGTTCCCGAATGCCTGGTCTTCGTGGACGTAGCTAATGACGACGCCCAGCGGATTGGTCAGCAACATAGCGTTCGGCACCTCCTCACGGAAGCCGTACACAACGTTCGCCGTCCAGCGCTCCCGGCTCTGCTCCTGCTGATCGCCGGGGGAGTAAAACACCTTCTCGAATTCAATGTGGGCGCGATACGGGGCTTGGCGCGTGTCGTCAAGCACCACTGCCTTGATCTCGATGTCCACGTTCGGTGTGCTGGGGTCGAGCAGAAAGGTCTCAAGCGTCTTGGCTTTGTTGACACGCGCCAGTGTTGCGGACTGCATCTCATTCGAGAAGAAGTTCAGGGACTCGGCAAAGTCACGTTGCAGCGTGGCGTGATTGCGGCCGTAGTAGAGCTCGGCCCACCGGGCCAGATAGTATTTGCTGACACGCTCTACTGGCACTTTCGAGAAGTCGGCGTAGTTCACGACCTGGCCGCGCCCGATGTCAGAGATCGAGATGACGAGCGGCTTCAGGCGCAAGGCAGCGGTCTGTGCTCTATAGAGGAGCGCGAGCGAGGCGAGC
>JAGWML010000281.1 GCA_028873155.1 Acidobacteriota bacterium | reverse complement strand
CCAAGCCGCTCACCGTTCAGAATGTCCCAACGGGGTTTCTGCCCGGACTGGTGACGGTCAAATTGAACATGGGCCCTGTGAGTTATCTGCTGGGAGACGCAACGACGCAGTATGACGCGCTGCCCGCGACCGCGCTCGAGGGTGGGGACTATTACACCTTGAATGCCGCTGCGATACGCGCCCTGCCTTCCAGCGGAGGCCCGGCGTTTCCGCAACTGGCGGAGGTGGCGGTCACGGCAAATTCAACCAGCGGCGGGCCGATGACATTCAACCTTCCCGCACCGTGGATCTATGCCGGACCGACGCCTGCCACATGGCCGACCTTCGACTTCAGCGGCTACACCGGATTTGCGGGTCAATCGGGAGTCTACGACACCGGAAACGTGTCCTGGACCACCAATGGCGGATTGGGCAACTACAGCGTCAGCGTCTCAGCCTCAGCAAATTATCTGCACGGGGCGACGAGCCTGACGGTCCCGGATCTTTCAGGATTGCAAGGGTTTCTGAGTCCACCGGGCTCGGGCACTCAGGTGACCTGGACCGCCCAGATCTTTCAGAACAGCAACGGATTTATGCAACCAGCGCAGCCCAATTCGACGGTACCATCCGTGCTGAATTCGGGCGGGTACAACGAGCCATAAGGGGTGGTTTCAGGCGGGCCTGGCGGGTGCCGGACCTGCTGCATCGAACCGAGCGATTGCGGGCCAAGAAAAAATTGACCTCTTCCCACATTCTTGTTATTGTTAGAAGGTTCCGCAAGAACGCCTCCGTACGTGTGTCTCAACGGCGGAAGTGGTAGGACGATCCGGCAGGCAAATGCGGTCCGGGTCCACGTCCCAAGGCTGGATGGGTTGAGGCCAGCCGCGAGCCCCGAAAGGCTTTTGCGCTCTTATCTTGCGAAGGGCAGGGGTGACATCGCATCGGTGCTTGCGCGTTCTCCACCTTGGAGGGCTATGCAAGCCGGAACCGGCGAAACGGAGCGGGCCTTTCTGAAGGAAGGCGACCTGCCACCGTCCTGGTTCTCGTCTGGAAGTGGAACGAAGGCAGACGCGAAGCAGCAGAGTGCGGGCTTCAGTGCGCGTGCAGAGGTTTTGAGCACGAGCGACTGAAGGGCCCGCAATGCGTGCGCGCGGCGGCAGTCTGGCAGTGGATGGTTTTTGAGCGGTAAGGAGTTTTGGTTTGCCAACATTTAATCAGCTTGTCCGCAAGGGCCGCACGGCCCCCCGATACAAGACGGCGTCGCCGGCACTGCAGGCCTCGCCGCAGCGGCGCGGGGTATGCACCCGCGTGTATACGCAGACGCCCAAGAAGCCAAACTCGGCTTTGCGCAAGGTGGCGCGCGTGCGCCTGACCAACGGCATCGAGGTGACGACGTACATTCCCGGCATCGGCCACAACCTGCAGGAGCACTCGATTGTGCTGATTCGCGGCGGGCGTGTGAAGGATCTGCCGGGCGTGCGCTATCACGTGGTGCGCGGCACGCTGGATTCGGTGGGCGTGGCCAACCGGAAGCAGAGCCGTTCGAAGTATGGAGCCAAGCGCGCCAAGGGCGGCGCGGCGCCAGGCAAGAAGTAGGATTTACGAGCTTTTAGCTGCTAGCTCCTAGCTACTAGCTCATCCCTTCTGTGGAGCCGAAATCGTTGTCTCTCACGTGGAGAGGCTAGCAGCTAGCGGCTAGAAGCTAGAGGCTGTTTTGAGGAATTATGCCGAGAAAAGGGCACATTGCGAAGAGGGAAGTGGCGGCGGACCCGGTGTACGGTTCGACGCTGGTCACCAAGTTTGTGAACTCGATGATGTGGGGCGGCAAGAAGTCGACCGCGCAGGGCATCTTCTACGAGGCGATGCAGAATCTCGAGTCCAAGGGTGGCGGCGAAGAGGCGATCAAGTTGTTCAAGAAGGCGGTGGAGAACTGCAAGCCGCTGCTTGAGGTGAAGACCCGCCGTGTGGGCGGCGCCAACTACCAGGTGCCGGTGGAAGTGAATGCGGACCGCCGCACCTCGCTGGCGATTCGCTGGCTGATTACCTACGGCAGGGGCCGTGGGGAAAAGGGCATGGTGGACAAGCTGACGAACGAGCTGCTGGATGCGGCCAACGGGCGCGGCGCGGCCATGAAGAAGAAGGAAGACGTGCACCGCATGGCCGAAGCGAACAAGGCCTTTGCGCACTACCGCTGGTAGTTGAAGCGCGGAAGAGAGTTTGTCCCGGTGCGGTTCGGGCCGGGTATTCAACACAGGTTGAACGCAATCACCGCGGGCGCGGCGCCCGCAAGGAAGATGGAAACGTGGCTCGCAGCATCCCTCTGAACCGTTGCCGGAACATCGGAATCATGGCGCACATCGACGCCGGAAAGACGACGGCGACAGAGCGCATCCTGTTCTACACGGGCATCACGCACCGCATCGGCGAAGTGCATGAAGGCACCGCGACCATGGATTACATGGAGCAGGAGCAGGAGCGCGGCATCACGATTACGTCGGCCGCGACGACCTGCATGTGGAAAGACATCCGCATCAACATTATTGATACGCCCGGCCACGTGGACTTTACGGCCGAGGTGGAGCGCTCGCTGCGCGTGCTGGACGGCGCGGTGGCGGTGTTCGATTCAGTGAGCGGCGTGCAGCCGCAGACCGAGACGGTGTGGCGCCAGGGCGACAAGTACAAGGTGCCGCGCATCTGCTTTGTGAACAAGATGGACAAGAACGGCGCGGACTTCGAGTTCGTGCTGGAGACCATCCGCAAGCGGCTGGGCGCGCGGCCGGTGGCCTTGTAGATTCCAATTGGGG
>JAGWML010000280.1 GCA_028873155.1 Acidobacteriota bacterium | reverse complement strand
CAGAATGCCCATGCCCACTGCGCCTGCGCCCTGGTCGCCGGCGCCGGCGACGACGGGCGTTCCGGCGGCGAGTCCGGTGTGTGCAGCGACGGCCTCGGAGATGCGCGCGCAGACTTCAGGCGATTCATAGACGCGTGGCAGCCAGCTCTCGGGAATGCCCGCAGCTTCAGCGACCTCGCGGGACCAGCGGCGATGCGTCACGTCGAGCAGCAGAGTGCCGCTGGCCTCCTGTACGTCGATGGCGAACTCGCCGGTGAGGCGGTAGCGGACGTAGTCTTTCGGGCACAGGATGTGGCGGGTTTTTGCGAAGATGGCGGGTTCGTGCGTTTTGACCCAGAGGAGCTTGGTCAGCGTGAAGTTGGGCAGGGCGGGGTTGCAGGTGAGCTCGATGAGCTTGTCGTAGCCGATCTTCTCGTGGAGCCAGTCGCACTCGGGCTGGGTGCGCGTGTCACACCAGATGAGCGAGGGACGCAGGACCGCGCCGTGCTCATCGAGCAAAACCGCGCCGTGCATCTGGCCGGTGAGGCCAATGGCAGCGATGGGCTGGTGTGGCTCGGGCGCGGCGGCGAGCGCAAAGCGGATGGCCTCCTGCGCGGCGCGCCACCAGTCTTCGGGATCCTGCTCAGCCCAGCCCGGATGCGGCGTGCGGAAAGGCGCGTGCTCGCTGGAGGCGCTGGAGATGACTTTGCCTGCTGCATCGACCACAACCGCTCGAGTGCCGCCTGTGCCTACATCCATTCCAAGAAACCACATTGTCTTACCCTCATTGCCTAAATCGGTTTTCTCACCGCTCGCAGCATATCAGTTTGAGAGAAGCCGGGGTCAAACGAGTGCGAGGGGTGGACAAGAAGTATCACAATCAGAGATGCTGAGCCGGACTGTGACGCGCCGCACAAGCTGCGCAGACGCGCCGGGTGAGAATGATTGCGTAAGGCCGCTCCGCGAAACCAAGCGCGGGCCCCCTGGAGAACCCAACCGATGAGTGATCTTGCCCCTCTTGCTGAGTCTGTCGTGGTTGACCCGCTGGTGGGTCATCCGGCGGATTACCACGTCTTTCATAAATTCCTTGAGCGCTGCAAGTGCCTGCCAGCGATTACGACGGCGGTGTGCTGGCCGCTGAGCGATGTGGCGCTGCGCGGTGCCGTAGAGGCTGCGGCGGCGGGGCTGATTGAGCCGACGCTGATTGGCGACGAGCCGGCGATGCAGGCGCTGGCGGCAAAGATTGGCGTGGACATTTCGAAGTTCCCAATGGTTCATGCAGACACGGAGGTGAAGGCTGCGGAGGTCAGCGTGCAGATGTGCCGCAGCGGACAGGCCCAGGCCATGATGAAAGGCAGCCTGCACACCGATGAGCTGATGAAGGTGGCGATGGCGCGCGATACCGGGCTGCGGACGGCGCGGCGTATCTCGCACGTGTTTGTGATGGACACGCCGGCGTATGCGCGGACGCTGTTGATTACCGATGCGGCGATCAACATCAAGCCGGAGTTCGAGGACAAGATTCACATTGTGCAGAATGCGATTGACCTGGCGCATGCGCTGGGCATTCCCGAGCCGAAGGTGGCGCTGCTCTCGGCGGTGGAGACGGTGAACCCGAAGATTCCCTCGACGATGGAAGCCGCGGCGCTGTGCAAGATGGCGGATCGCGGACAGATTACGGGCGGCATTCTGGACGGGCCGCTGGCGTTTGATACGGCGGTGAGCGTGAAGGCGGCGAAGATCAAGCATCTGGATTCGCCTGTGACAGGGCAGGCGGACATTCTGGTGGTGCCGGACCTGGAAAGCGGCAACATGCTGGCCAAGCAGCTTGAGTATCTGGGCGGCGCGCAACTTGCGGGAATCGTGCTGGGCGCGCGCGTGCCGGTGATTCTGACCAGCCGCGCGGACTCAGCCGAGACACGGCTAACCAGTTGCGCGGTGGCGGTGCTGCTGCACAACGCGAATCAGAGCTAGCGAACAGCAACGGCTGCAGGAATACAAAGGGCGCAACTCCGAGCGGGAGCTGCGCCCATTTTGTTGGGCTGCGCGTTGTCTTAGTCCATGGCCAGGCTGAGCTGGTGGCGAACGTCGGCGCCGCGGATCCAGAAGATGACGTCGGTGGCGATGTTGGAGGCGTGGTCGGCGATGCGCTCCAGACTGCGCGAGACCAGGAGGCCATTCATGGCCTGCTGCGTGCATTGCGGCTTTTCCTGGATGAGCTTGAGCAGGTCGGCATGGGCGCGGCGATTCATGCGGTCGATTTCGTCGTCCATCTCGCGGACGGTATCCGCGAGGCGTGCGTCGCCTTCAATCAGCGCGTGGATGGCGGTGCGGATCATGCGGCCGGCATATTCGCCCATGACGGCGAAGTCGACGGGCAGGTCGACATTGTCGCACTTGACGACATCGCGCGTGCGGCGCGCGATACCCATGGACTGGTCGCCGATGCGCTCGAGGTCGCCGTTGATTTTGATGACGGCGAGGATGAAGCGCAGGTCGATGGCCATGGGCTGCTCTTTTGCGAGGAGTTCGTAGGCCATCTCGTCAAGCTCGCGCTGGGCGGTGTTGATGGCGGTTTCGTTCTGCTTGACGTATTGGCAGAGGTTCAGGTCGCGCTGAAGGTAGGCGTCCACAGCCGACTCGACCGCCTGCTGCGCGAGGGCGGCCATGGCAAGGAGCTTGTCCTTGAGTTCGGCGAGCTGCAACTGGAAGTGAATGCGCGGCACGGACGGATGAGTCTCCTTTCTTTGATTGTGCATCAAGCCGTGTTACCGGATTGCAAATTTCACGCAGCGCACCAGAACGGTCAC
>JAGWML010000279.1 GCA_028873155.1 Acidobacteriota bacterium | reverse complement strand
CCGCAGAACCGACTCCCACTTCACTTGCGCCTTCGGAACGTCCGCTGCAAGCCGCCGCAGTATGGAGCCAGGCGCAGATCCCGCCAGCGCCCGGACGAGCCGCTCCCGCCAGATTCCCTGTTCCATCCGCTCGTCATGCACATTGCCTGAGCGGACACATGCGTCTGTCGAGCCCAAGAGGTCCGGTCCGGAGAAGTTGCCGGCGGACGTCAACAGCTTTCCGAGTTTCTTTTCCTGATCCTGGATCTCGTAGTAGATGTCCTCCGCGGTCCAAAGCTCCGCAGGACGTTCGCGAAGTTTTGCCCGGTCGATACAATTCTCCGGGTACCAGGCGCCGGCGGGCAGCTTCGACCAGCGGCAGCCGCCGATCGAGTGATTCACGATCGCGTCGCAGGCGATGTTCCAACGTCGCGCGTCATAGGCCGGTCCTTCGCGCAGGCGAAGCGCCTCTCCCCGCTGCACGTGCCGGAGCGCCACATGGAGAGCTTCGTGGATGGCGATCCCCACCTGCTCCTCCGGCGGGTGCCCGAAATAGCGGTCTGCAAAGTACATCCTCCGGCCATCGGTCCAGGCAATATGCTCGGAGTCGGCCGCGGTCACGGCCGGCACGTAAAGCAGGATGCCTGCGAGTCCGACGTCCTTGCTGACCGCCAGGCGCAGGTTGCGCGAAAGAGTCTCCTCCGTTGTCACGCCGCCCTCCCCAGATCCACGAGCTCTCGCGCTTTGCCCTTGTAAACGCGCCGATAGGTCTCCGACTTTGCCAGCGCATGGAACAGGTTGCCGCAGTGCGCCTTTCCGAGCAGCAGTTCCATGCCCAGCGTCTGAATCTCCTTGCGAGGGAGTTTGTCCTGAATTCCGGTAACCGCATCGAGCAACTCAATCGAAAGCTCGAAGTGGCGCAGCTCGCTCGCATAGGCCACCAGCGAATAGGCAAGCCCATAGAGAGCCGATATGGTCGCCGGAACCTGCCGCGCCGCTTGCCGAGCGGGCATCTGCAGCAATCTCTCAATTGGCGGAAGTTGACCGATCTCCTCAAGCGTGTGGAAGAACTGAATCGCGACCGCCTCTCCCACCAGGCCATTCACGGCGATCGAGCGCGCTCTCTGGTCCCTGGTTTCCTTCAAGACCCGCGACACCCTGGCCCAGGAACGGGGCGAAGGGGTCACCAGCTGCTCGGTTCTCTCCTGTCCGCCGCAGGAGTCCAGCATCTCCGGCCGGACGCGGATGAACGTGATGACTTCGGGCACGATGTCCGCCGTCATGGCCCATTCGATCCAGTCGTCGGGATTGGCGATCACGTTGAGGTGAACGAAACGGTCGGCAAGCGCCGTGCCCATTCCATAACTCACGGCGCCGTCTTCGGGCGCATTGCCGGCGCCTACCACCCAGGCCTGGTCCGGCAGGCGATGCTTGCCGATCGAGCGGTCTAGGATGAGCTGGTAAGCGGAGGCCTGAATGCGCGGCTCGGCCGCGGTAAGCTCGTCCAGAAAGATCACGGCCGCAGCATCGTTGCGCGGCAGGAACTCGGGACGAACCCACTCAGTCTCGCCGGTCTCATGGTTGATCCGGGGCAGGCCGCGAAGATCGCAGGATTCGAGAGTGGTCAGGCGCAGGTCGATCAGGTCCATCCGCTCCGCGCCGGCGAAGCCGCGGATGAGGTCCGACTTGCCGACTCCCGGTTTTCCCCAGAAGAACACGGGAAGCTTGAGCTTGTAGGCAACCGGCAGGAATCTTACCGCCTGCTTCGGGCTGGTGGGAACGATGTTCAGCATA
The DNA here is from genome assembly GCA_028873155.1 of Acidobacteriota bacterium. GTDB lineage: Bacteria > Acidobacteriota > Terriglobia > Terriglobales > Acidobacteriaceae > Telmatobacter. The sequence continues at coordinate 1,018 of JAGWML010000279.1, read as the reverse complement.
GGGAGCCTTCCGTCGCCGCGAAGTGTTCAAAAGTCCGAACCGAGCGGTGCTTACGAGAGGATTGCGATCACCATTTGGAGATCGTCGATGGCGTGGCTAAGCGCAGTGCGCGCTTCACGCAGCTGCGTCTGGCGAGGTGCATCTGGATCGAAGGTCTCGGAGAGTTCCGCGACGATGAACCGCGCGAGTGAATCCCCTCCGCCCGGAAGCCGCTTTCCGGTTTTGGCGTCGTAATACTCGGCCAGGAAACCGTCGGGGTAGGCTTCGTTGGCGAGATTCAGCAGTTCGAGCAAGGTCAGTCTCTTCTCGGTGGTCATGTCTCAAGCTCCATTACGGCGTCCTGTCGAAGCCGGGCGTGCGCAAGGCCGCTGGCCCGCGCCGCATCTGCTTCTTCAGCGCCATGCAGTTTTGTTGTGAGAAATGCGATCGGGAACTGCGAGGGCGCAGGAGATCAGGTAGGCGGTGGGGATATTACTTGAGCAGCACTCTCAGATCGGTCGCCAATTCCAGGACAAATTCCTCCGGTACGCCCTTCGTGATGAGCGGGCGGGAGAAGTTGCCATCGAGAATGTCTGAGGCCTCGACGCGGCTGCCGAACGGCACGACGGCAAGGGCATTCGCTATTGACAACGGCTGCCCTGAGCACTGAGACAAGCTCGATCAGGGCTGAGACATCAATGACGGGACTTGTTCCAGGTTTGTCGAGTCGGGCAATCTAGCTAGCTGTTCTCAAAGCAGCTGCGGTCGCAAGGTTCTGCGTCCTGTCCCGATCGAGCTCCACGCACTAACTATTTAGCGGCAAAGCCAGTTGATCAAGCGCCAGCCCGATCAGCCTGTCATTGAACAAGCGAAGCTTTCGCTCTGCGGCCTCTTCGCCTGCCGGCCACTCCCGCAATCCATCGCGAATTCCGGACACTGTGGCTTCGCGATGCTCTCTATCGATCAACCAATCGACGGTTGCAAGAAGTTCCATCCCCAACGGGGATTCAAAGCCATCGATGCGCTTCGCGGTCAGATC
>JAGWML010000278.1 GCA_028873155.1 Acidobacteriota bacterium | reverse complement strand
CGAACAATCTCCGGCACCGCGTCGAGGTTGGTCTTGAGAATGGTGTCCTCAAGACGCGCGCTCTTGCCCACGTACTTGCCGGTGTTGATGTCGATGGCGACCAGCGCCTCAGTCTGATTGATGACGATGGAGCCGCCACTCTTGAGCCACACCTTGGAGCGCAGCGCCTTCGAGATCTCGTCCTGAATGCCGAAGTGCTCGAAGAGCGGCGTTTCCTTGGTGTAGAGCTTGACGCGGCGCACCAGCGTGGGCGAAAAGCGGTTGAGGAAGCGCACGATGCGCTCGTAGTCCTCCTGCGAATCGACCCAGATGGAGGAAAAGTTGGCGCTGACCTGGTCGCGCAGGATGCGCTCGATCAGCGAGAGGTCGTGGTAGATGAGCGCGGGCGACTTCGAGGCCTCGGAGCGCTGCTTAATCTCGTCCCAGAGATGAATCAGGAAGCGCAGGTCGGCGCGCAGCTCCTCTTCCGACGCTCCTTCAGCAGCGGTGCGGACGATGAAGCCGCCGGAGGCCTCGCCGCGCTCGCTGATAAGGATGCGCTTCAGGCGCTGGCGTTCCTCGTCAGAGGCGATCTTGCGGCTGACGCCGACGTGCGAGACGGTGGGCATGAAGACCAGGAAGCGGCCGGGCAGGGCGATGTGCGAGGTGATGCGCGCGCCCTTCTTGGCGATGGGTTCTTTGGCGATCTGCACAAGGATCTCCTGGCCGGGCTTGAGCAGGTCAGAGATGATGGGCAGGTCGGTCGTCTGCGCGGAGCGGCGCGAGGGGCCGCGACGGTCGCCGGGGCGGCCCGTCTGGGTGCGGCCACGGCGGCCACGCCCGCCGCGATCACGGCGTTGCGGTTGCTGACCTGATTCCGTCGGCTGCCCTTCTCCAGAGGCTGCAGTGTCCTCGTCCTCCATCTCGTCGGCTTCTTCCTCGGCTTCATCGCCGTTGCGGACGTCGAGGTTCATGTCGATGCGATGGTCGAGGTGCGCTTCCTGCAGCATTTCGCCGATGGCGCCGGAGCGGATCTGCGTCTGCAGAGTCTCCTCTTCGTACTCGTCGGGGTCGTGCTCGGCGGAGCTGTGACGCGGCTGCCGGCCGGGTATCTCGTACTCGCCGCCTTCGATAGTCTCTTCCTCGATGAGACCGGTTCCGGGAGCAAACGCGGAGACCGCGGTGACCTGCTGGGAAGCAGGAGGCGCGGATGCGGCAGTGGGATTGGCCGAAGCCTCATCGTCCTTCTTCTTCTTGCCGCCGATTCCGAACAGGCGGAAGGTCGATGGCGGAAGCGGATCGACGTGATGCGAGGCGGAGGCATCGGGTTCCGGTTCGGACTCAGTGAACTCCTCCTCTTCTTCCTCCGCCGAGGCCTCGATGACCGGCGACTCAACGGGGGCTTCGTAGGATTCCTCGGTCAATTCCTCCTCAACGAACTCGCGTTCGTGTGTGGAGGGAGGTTCCGCTGACCTGCCCGGCTCGGCTACCTCTTTCTCCGCTATTTCTGCATCGGAGAAGATGCCCTGCGGCTCGGCTTCGACGCGGACTTCGGGCTCAGGAGCGCGATCCCGATGACGGGCAAGCGACTCGCCGGGGAGCAGGCCGCTGCCGTCCCAGGTAAGCGGCGCTTCGATGAGCGTCGCAGGCCGGAAGCTGGAGGCCGGGCGAGCGGGACGCGCGGGCTCGGGCGCCTTGCTGGCTTCCTCGACGGGCGTACCGCCGTACCTGGAGAGCGATTCGCCGGGCAACACGAATGCTGCCGGAGCGCGCTCTGCACGCGGAGCGGCGGTGGCCTGAATCTCGTGCGACTCAGCGGGACTTTTCTCTAAGCCGGGCGCATGGGCTGTTTCGCTCCGCTCTTCATCCTGCTGGGCTGCGCCTTCGCCTGGTGCGTCGCCGGGTGTGCGACCGCCGCGACGGCGGCGACGGCCACGCCAGCGGCGCCCGCCCTGATCGTCAGATGTCTCTCGGGAGCCCTCTCGCGACGCCTCGGACGGTTCAGAGGTGAGGGGAGTCTCGGGCGCATCGAGGTTGATTTCCTCGGCTTCCGGAGCCGCTTCGGGGGCAGGACGGCGATCGCGCCGGTCGCCGCGCTGGCGCTGCCCGCGTTCGCCGCCGGACCGGACTTCACGGGGTGCCTGGCCACCCGTGGCCGCTGCCCGTTCCAGCTCTTCGGCTTCTTCCTGGTCTTCGAGTTCGAGGAAGTCGGTTACGTAGAGAAATGCGTCGCGTTCGAGACCAATGTCAACGAATGCCGACTGCATGCCGGGCAGAACGCGGGTGACGCGTCCGTTGTAAATGGAGCCTGCGAGGGTGTACTCGTTTTCGCGCTCGTAATAGATTTCCGCGAGCTGATCGTCTTCAAGAATTGCAAGCCGCGTCTCATGCGGCGTAGAGGAGATACAAATTTCCTTTGCCATCGTACCTTTCCGCCCGGCGGCTTTAAGCTGCCGGGGCCTGCGGCGAGGCCGGATGGAAAGACGCGAGACCGGGAGGGGTGGGAATGTGCTGGAAGGATAATCTGCGAAGTGCCTCTAGGCCGGGTACGGCCAGGCCGCCAGCCCTGGAGGGCGGCGCGTTGTGCCGGGCATCTTGCCGGGCACGCTGTTCCAAGCGGAAATCCGTGAGCAAAGAGTTTGTGACCCAGCGAGCCGGAATCTCCGGTGGGGCCGTTCCACCGCTGGCGCCTGCGCGGGCTGGGCACTGGACGGTGACGAGGAGCAACCCGCTCCGCACCTCTGCGCGCCCCGCGCAAGTTCTACGCTGCCAACGGTTTTCCCGTCTTTGCGAGCTCATGAACCCAATCCTGCCGGGCT
>JAGWML010000041.1 GCA_028873155.1 Acidobacteriota bacterium | reverse complement strand
CCATGCTGATGTGCTGATGCCCCACCGTTCCCGCGTCCTTCAGCCGTCCCACCTGCAGGCTCAGCAGCTGTGCTTTCGCAATCTCGCTCGCCATCCACACCAGCTTTTCCTGCACCAGCTGATGACTCGCGATGGGCTGGTTATGAAACTGCTTCCGCGTCTGCGCATATTGCAGCGCCGTGTCATAGCAGGCCATCGCCGCGCCAATCGCGCCCCAGCTGATCCCGTACCGCGCCTGGTTCAAACACATCAGCGGGCTCTTCAGTCCGCCCGTCCCCGGCAGCAGATTCACCGCCGGCACATGCACATCTTCGAGCGACAACCCGCTCGTCACCGACGCGCGCAGGCTCCACTTCCCATGCACCTCCGTCGCGCGAAAGCCGGGCCGGTCCGTCTCGACAAGGAAGCCGCGCACGCGGTTGTCCTCGTCTTCCACCTTCGCCCAGATCACCGCCACATCGGCCACATTGCCCGACGTGATCCACATCTTCTCGCCGTTGAGAATGTACTCATCGCCCGCCTTGTGCGCCGTCGTCGTCATGCCTCCGGGGTTCGATCCAAATCCCGGCTCCGTCAGCCCGAAGCAGCCAATCTTCTTGCCCGCCGCCAGTCCCGGCAGCCATTGCTGCTTCTGCGCTTCCGTCCCAAACGTGTAGATGGGATACATCACCAGCGCCGACTGCACGCTCACAAAGCTGCGCAGTCCCGAGTCGCCGCGCTCCAGCTCCTGCATCACCAGCCCATACTCCACATTCGACATCCCCGCGCAGCCGTAGCCCTCCAGGTTCGCGCCAAAGAAGCCCATCTCACCCATCAACGGCACCAGCTCGCGCGGAAACCGCTCCGTGCGAAAGCACTCCTCCACAATCGGCATCAGGTTGTCGTCCACAAACTCGCGCGCGGTGCGCCGCACCAGCAACTCGTCCTCTGAAAACGTCGCGTCCAGATTCAGAAAATCAAACCCCTGAAATTTAAATGCCATAACGAATCCTTCTTTCTCCGCCGATTCCAAACCCGCAAGACTAGCAGACAGCCCGACGCTGCAGCCAGTGCGCACGGGCACACTTGATCTGCTCGTTTTTGCCAGGTGAATCTCCGCGGGTCTCAGCTATTCGTCTTCATCAATACTGTCCGCATACGTCGGATACGGCTCAGGAGCGCGGCTCGTCTGCATTGTTGCCAGCGTCTTCAGGTCTGTCTGCACCTGCGCCCAGCGCTTTGTGTCGCGCCTGGTCGTGTTCGGCGCATCCGGGTTCGCGTAATACGCCTCAATGTCGTCTTTGATTCCCGGCGGAATCGGCTGCGTGGGCCTGCGCGCCAGCCGCCGCAGCAAGTCTGCATAGGTCGCGTCCGTCAGCGGATACCCGCCCGGCTGCACCACATAGCCCGTGTCCAGATCGCGATTCGGCAGTGGATGCAGTGGGTCTGTCGGCCGCAGCAGAATCACATTGCTCATCGCCGGATCCTCCAGCATCTGCGCCAGCAGCCTGCGCGAGAATGCCTTCGGCGCCGCTGCGCCTTCAGTCGGATTGCGCGACTCCGGCGGCGTCAGCCGCGCCAGCATTGCACGCAACACCGCCAGCGAAACCGTGAGACTGTGAATGTAGTCCGCCTCGGTTGTCGTGCTCGGGTCTTTCACCGCCACCTCGCTCAGCGGTCCCACCTTGGGCAGCACGGCCAATACTGCGGCCAGCGCATAGGTCTCAAAGCCAGCCTTCGTGCGATACGCGCTCCAGTTGTTCTCCGCGTCAGCCCCGTCAATTTCCTTGACCAGCTCCCGAAACTCCGCATTCTCCGGCTCCGCTGGCTCGTGCCTGCGGTGCAGCATCGTCACCGCATACGCAATCCGCGGAATAAACGTTCGCGTCGCAAACCGGAACCCCGGCACATTGAAGCGCCGCCCCTTCACCACTGAAAAGTCTTCTGTCAATCCGTATGTCTGGTAGTAGGCAAGCGCCAGTTGCCGCACCGGCACCTTCAGTCCCACATGTCGCAAAAAGCGCAGCGGCGCCATGCGGTGATGCGCCACTTCGTTAATGTCGAAGCCAAACTCCGTCTGCACATGCTGATGCCGCCCCTCGGCGTAGCTCACCACCAGGCCATACTTCCTGCGCAGCTTCGGAAAGTCCTCCGGCACCGCCAGGTTGGTCGCCGTCGCGTGCCCAATCGAGTCGCCAATATAGTGCGACAGCGCGCCAATCGCAAAAGCCAGTTCGTCGGCATTCTGCGCGTTGCGCAGCAGATTCACCACGAAATCGCCTGACCGCACATAGTGCGTCAGATTGGAGAAGCGCGGATCGCCAAATGGATAGTAGCCGATATCCTGAATCACACAGCCGCCATACGCATATGCGCGCGCCTCTTCCAGTTGCGCCGCGGTCAGCGCGGGATACCGGCTCTTCAGCAGCGGCACAATCGAGTTCTGCCACGTCAGGTCGATCAGTTGCTCATGCGTCAGCAAGGAATACGCGTCCGCGCGCGGCGCGAACAAGAGCAGCGCCACAAGAGTCACTGTCGCAAGCAGTCTCCGTCTCTTCATGGCTATCATCCATCCTGCTCGCATCTCTCTTTTACGCACACAGAACCCGGCTTCTTACGCCAGGAACTCCCGCACAAACGGGTCCTTGCTGCGCACGAGATCTTCGAGGGTCCCGTCAAAGATCAGCCGCCCCTCTGCCAGCATCAGGAACGTGGTCTTCGTGTTCACCTCGCCCTCCGGCAGAGCCACCATTGCGCCCGCTTCTGTGCTGTAGCGGTGCGTGCACATCACAAATGCATCCTGCAGCCGGTGCGTCACCAGCAGCGACGGCGTGTGGTACACATCGCGCTGCTTCACAATCAGTTCAATAATCGTGGTCGAAGTCACCGGGTCCAGACCGCCCGTCGGCGAGTCATAGAGAAGCAGCTCGGGTCGATGAATCAGCGCCCGCGCAATCGCTACTCTGCGCCGCATACCGCCGGAGAGACTGCTCGGAAACATCTGAAACGTCTCTTCCAACCCTACGAATCGCAGCGCCTCCAGCACGCGCGTGTCAATCTCCGCGTCAGCCACCTGCTCCTGGATCAGTTGATACGCTACATTGTCCCGCACCGTGAGCGAGTCAAACAGCGCACCCTCCTGGAAGACCATTCCCGTCCGTGTGCGCTGCGCAAACAGATCCTCCTCGCGCATGCGGGCGATGTCCTCTCCAAACAGACGAATGGTTCCCGCATCCGGCCGCAGCAGTCCGTTCGCCAGCTTCAGCAGCACGCTCTTGCCCACGCCCACTGGCCCAAGCACAATGCGTGTCTCGTCCGGCGCAACCTTGAAACTGATCTCTTCGAGCACCGGCGGCCCTGCAAAGCTCAGCGTCACATCGCAGAAACACAGCACCGGCTCAGCTTCCGCTTGGGAAGCAGCACTGCGCGCCGTCTCTGCAACCGATGCTGTCACATCCAACCCGCGAACAACGTCAGAATCAACCGACTGATCAGAAAATCCACAAAGATGATCAGCACCGACGCATTGACCACCGCAGAAATCGTCGACCGCCCCACGCCCTGCGTGCCGCCGGTCGTGCGGATGCCATAGAAACAGCCAATCGATGCGAGAATGTAGCCGAAGAACAGCGGCTTCACCAGTCCCTGCACAATATCCGGCAGCCGCAGATGCTCCCACGCCATGTTGAGATACTGTGTTCCGTTCTGGTGATTCATCAGCACCGTCACCAGTCCGCCACCCATGATGCCGCACGCATCGGCCACAATCGTCAGGAAGAACAGCATCAAAATGCTCGCAAAGATGCGCGGCGTCACCAGCTTGCGCAGCGGGTCCACGCCCAGCGCGCGCATTGCGTCAATCTGCTCCGTCACCACCATCGAGCCCAGTTCGCTCGCCATCGACGAGGCATTCCGCCCAGACACCATCACGCCCGTCAGCACCGGCCCCAGCTCACGAATCATCGTCAGGCTCACAAACTGTCCCGTCACCGCCGTCGCGCCAAATGCAGAAAGCGTCGCCGCCGACTGCAGCGCAAGCACGCCGCCCGTCGACAGGCCAGACAACACCACAATCGACAGCGATCCCACGCCGATAATGTCCGACTGCATCAGAAAATCCGCCCAATAAATCGGCGGGTGAAAAAGATTCAGAAACGCCTGGTAGGAAAACAGGGAGTAATCCTGCACGGTGAGGAGGATGCGCTTGGCAGCATTGCCGATCGGGTCTATCGCCATTCTCCCGCCTTGAACATCACATGCAGAATGCAGAGCGTAGCAGCTCTTCTGCACAGAATAGCGCATGACCCGCCTCTGTGATGCGACGAAACTCGACCCGCGAATCTTCGCTTCCTCTGCGCTTCTGTTTCCCATTTCGCGCAATGGCTGCAAGAAAATTGTTCGCGCTATGCCGCTGAATTCTCAATGCTTGACCATCCGGGCGAAATTCTGAGGCAGTGAATCGCCTCACACAGGCATCGAATGGACTAAAACCAAAGAAGGAGGAACGCCATGCACCACTTCCGTCTGCGCCTCATCCTTGCTCTGGTTGCATGCGTCACGCTCGTCTCGGTTGCCTCCACATACTTCGACGTGCTCGCGCACAAGCACATCCTGCGCTCAGAGCTCACCCGTCGCACGCGATGGATGGGTCTTTCCATTCAGCCCTCCATCGAGCAGAACCTCGTCGCGGGCGACCGCCGTGAGCTTCCGGGTCTTGCCGTCGAATTCATGCAGCGGACCGCCGCCATGACCGTCGCAGTCTATGACGCGCAGGGCTCTCTGCTCACCGCCGCAGGCTCCACGGTGCTCATCGACTCGCTCTCTCCTGCCATCCTCCAGCGCTCCCTGCGCAAGGGAGCCATCATCAGCGCCTTTGGCCACAACGACACCAGCCAATGGCTGGAAGAAGTCTTCCCGCTGCACAACGGCAATCAGCTCACCGGCGCACTTGTCCTTCTCACAGATGCCGGCTACATTCGCAGTGAAGCCAATGCCGTGTGGGCGCGTAGCTTCTGGCGCGTCGTCGCTCTCGTCGTCCTCATTGCGCTTATCACGTTCCTCATGGTGCGCTGGTTCCTCCTGCAGCCCATGACGCGGGCCGTCGAGCGCCTGCGCAAGCTGCGCGCGGGGCATCCCGTGCGTCCCGCGCAGGCGGCAGCGAGAGATCTCAGCCTCTTCTCGCCCCTCGCGCGCGAAATGGAGACCATGGCAGAAAGCCTCCGCAGCGCGCGCGCCTCCGCTGAGGCCGAAGCGCGCCTGCGCGAAGCCGGCGAGAGCCTCTGGACCGCCGAGCGTCTCGCCGTGCACATGCGCGACAACGCCGGCAACGGCCGCCTCTTCGTTGTCTCCAATCGCGAGCCGTACGTTCACTCGCGCCAGGGCAAGGCGATTGTGTGCCACGTCCCGCCCAGCGGCCTGGTCACTGCCATCGAGCCGGTGCTGCGCGCCTGCGATGGCGTCTGGGTCGCCAGTGGCAGTGGGTCCGCCGACGCAGAAACTGTCGACGAATTCGACCGTCTCCGCGTTCCCCCCGACGATCCGCGCTACACCCTGCGCCGCGTCTGGCTCTCCAATGAAGAAGAGTCCGGCTACTACGATGGATTTGCCAACGAGGGCCTATGGCCGCTCTGCCACATCGCCCATACGCGCCCTATCTTCCGCTCCAGCGACTGGGCCTGCTACCAGCGCGTCAACGAGCGATTCGCACAGGCGCTGCTCGACGAGATGAAAGACTGCGCCGAGCCCATCGTCTTTGTGCAGGACTACCACTTCTCGCTCCTCCCGCGCCTCGTCAAGAATGCACGTCCCGACGCGCGCGTCGCCATCTTCTGGCACATCCCCTGGCCCAACCCCGAGGCCTTCGGCATCTGCCCCTGGCAGGCCGAACTCCTCGACGGTCTTCTCGGCGCCGACCTCATCGGATTCCACATTCCGCTCCACTGCAACAACTTTCTCGCCACCATCGATCGCACCATCGAGGCCCGCACCAACCGCGAACAGATGACGGTCCGCCGTCATGGCCATGTCACCGCCGTGCGCCCATTCCCCATCAGCGTTGCCTTTGACAGCCTGCCCGCCGCGGTGACGGGTGACGCGCACGATGCCGGCGAGGACGCCGCCCGCGCCGCGCGATGCACGCAACTCCTCGCCGAGCATGGCGTCCGCGTTCAGACCCTCGCACTCGGCGTCGATCGCTTGGACTACACCAAGGGCATTGAAGAGCGCATGCTCGCCTTTGAAGAACTGCTCGAGCAGCACCCCTGGCATCGCGAGCGTCTCACCCTCGTGCAAATCGCCGCGCCCAGCCGCACGCGCATTGCCAGCTATGCCGATCTCAAGCGCCGCGTCGAAGAAACCGCCACCCGCATCAACCAGCGCTACCAGACTGCGCATTGGCGTCCCATCGTTCTTATCGAGCGTCAGTGCAGTCATGAAGAAGTCGCCCGCTGGTACCGCATCGCCGATCTCTGCCTCGTCACCTCGCTCCACGACGGCATGAACCTCGTCGCCAAGGAATACGTGGCCGCGCGCGATGACGAAGACGGTGTGCTCATCCTCAGCCGCTTCACCGGTGCATCCGTTGAGTTGCGCGATGCGCTCGTCGTTAATCCCTATGACATCTCGGGCGTCGCCGATGCCATGCATCGCGGTCTTGAAATGCCGCGCGACGAGCGCCGCCAGCGCATGCAGCTCATGCGCCGCCAGGTCCTCGAGTTCAACATCTACCGCTGGGCCGCCAGTGTCCTGCGCGCTCTGCGCGAGGTCCGCATCGAAAGTGAGAGTACCGCGGCCGCCCTACCTCCCGAATCGGACTCGCAACTCTCCGCGGAGTCGAACCGTAAACTGGCATAGAAGGCCGATGACAACCACTCTCGTGCATCCAACGACTCCTCGCAGAAAGGCCGGACACAGCGCCGAAGATATCTCTCCCGATGCCGCCGCTGCGCTCGATCGCTTCTTCCATCAGCTTGCGCACGCGCGCCATCGTCCGCTTCTCTTGCTCGACTATGACGGCACGCTCGCCGGCTTTCGAGTGGACCGCTTTCAGGCCCGCCCCTGGGCAGGAGTGCGCCGGCAGCTCCAGCGCATCCAGCGTCAGGGCCGCACCCGCATCGCTGTCATCACCGGACGTCCCGCTGCGGAGATCGCGCCCATGCTCGCGCTCGATCATCCCATCGAGGTCTGGGGCCTCCACGGCGCCGAGCGCCTGCATCCTAACGGCCATCGCGAACTGGAAGACGCGCCTCCTGCCGCGCGCGCCCGCCTTGACCAGGTCCGTGCCCACCTCCGCCGCGACGCGCTCGGCGGACTCTATGAAGACAAGCCCAACGCCGCAGTGATGCACTGGCGCGGCCACCCACCTGCGCGCGCGCGCCAGATCGAACAGCGCACCCGCGCGCTCTTTGAACCGCTCGCGCACCTTGAAGGCATTGCGCTCCTTGAATTTGAAGCGGGCATCGAGTTGCGCGTCGGCCGCGACAAAGGCGGCGCAGTCCGTCAGATCATCGCGGAGTCCGGCAACGACTCGCCCGTGACCTACCTTGGTGACGACTTAAGTGACGAAGCTGCTTTCCGCGTCGTCAATCTGGCCGGCGGTCCCCATCTCAGCGTGCTGATGCGCCGTGCCTGGCGTGCCACCGCCGCTGACGTCTGGCTCCAGCCTCCGGCGGGATTACGAACGTTTCTTGCCCGCTGGGAATCCGTAGATGCTGCAACAGCCTGAGTGTATGATGGGGAACGAGCGCTACCCCTCCGCATTTGTAGTGGCGGCGTTCTCATCTCTCCCTTCCGGCATCAGCTGTATCGCCGGAGAAATCCCGGAGCGCAAACACATGCGCTTCTCTTGAACCAAGAGGATCCCTACTATGCTCAAGATTGCTTCTCCTAAGTCAGCCCCGGTCCTTGCAGCCGCGCTGGCCTTCGCTCTCGCCGCTTCCTTTGCGGGCTGCAAAAAGACCTCGACTCCAGACGCCACATCGCAGAACGCCGCACAGCCCGGCGCTCCCGGCGCACAACCCGGCGCGGCCCCCGGCGGTCCCGGCGCGCAATCTGGCCCTGGCGGTCCTGGCCAATACGCAGGCGGCCCCGGCGGTCCCGGTCAGTATGCCGGCGGTCAGGCGCCCGCGCCCCAGCCCGTCACCCTCACCGTCCCTCCCGGCGCCGACATCAACGTCCGCATCAATGAGACTCTCAGCTCGCGGGCTTCCAACGTCGGCGATCCCTTCTCGGGCGAGCTCTCCTCCGCGCTCACCACGCCCAACGGCGACGTCGTCTTCCCACGCGGAACTCAAGTCTCCGGTGCCGTCGTCTCTTCGAAGAATCAAGGCCGCTTCGCAGGCAGCGGCGTTCTCGCCATTGAGCTTCAGCAGATCGGCGGACGTCCCGTGGCGGCATCCGAATATGTCGTCAGCGAAAAGGGCAAAGGCAAGCGCTCCGCGGCTCTCATCGGCGGCGGCGCGGGCGCGGGCGCTCTCATCGGCGCGCTCGCCGGCGGCGGCAAGGGCGCTCTCATCGGCGGCCTGCTCGGGGGCGGCGCTGGCACGGCGGGGGCGGCCTTCACGGGCAACAAGGCGCTTGTGATTCGCTCTGAGTCCATCGTCGTCTTCGGACTGCAGCAGCCGCTCTCGGTCACCGTGCAGCGCTAGGCGACAAACACACAAGCGCCGCGCGTTCCATCCGCATCTTCCATTGCGGCTGGTTCGTGCGGCGCTTCTTTATTCCCGGTTACGTTTGCGAATCTCGATGTTCAGCCGCTTGATCTTCTGGTTCAGCGTCGAAAGCGGAATCCGGAACTGCTCGGCCGCATCTGTCTGATTCCAGTTGCAGCGTTCCAGCTTCTCCACAATGATCCGCCGCTCGATGTCTTCAATGATGTCGAAGAGCGACGCATTCGGATTGTGCTGCAGCAGCGCATCCTGAAAGCTGCTCCCCGTGATGTGCCCCGGCAGCAGGTCGGACCCGATTATCGGCCCCGACGACAGCACCACGCCCCGCTCGATTGAGTTCTCCAGTTCGCGCACGTTGCCCGGCCACTCATAGTCAATCAGCGCGCGCATCGCGTCGCTGGAGAGCTTACGCTCCGGCAGGCTGTTTTCCTTCGTATAGAACTCCAGAAAATGCTGCGTCAGCAGCGGAATATCCTCGCGTCGTGCCCGCAGCGGCGGCAGGTCGACCGTGATCACATTCAGCCGGTAGAACAGATCCTCGCGGAAGCGCCCCTCGCGCACCGCCTGCCGCAGGTCCACATTCGTCGCCGCAATGATGCGCACATCCACCTGCATCTCCTGGATGCCGCCCAGTTGCATGAAGCGCCGGTCCTGCAGCACGCGCAGAATCTTCGCCTGCGTGTCCATCCCCATGGTTGCAATCTCGTCGAGGAACAGCGTGCCGCCGTTGGCCACTTCAAACAGGCCCTTCTTCGACGCCACCGCTGATGTGAAGGCGCCCTTCACGTGCCCGAACAGCGTCGACTCCAGCAGCTCCGACGGCATCGCGCCCGTGTTGATCGGCACAAACGGCTTGTCCTTGCGCGGCGAGTTCGCATGAATCGCCTTCGCGATCAGCTCCTTGCCTGTCCCGCTCTCGCCCTGGATCAGCACCGTCGACCGGCTCGGCGCCACCTGCGCCACCAGGTCAAACACCCGCAGCATCACGTCGCTCTTGCCCACGATGTTGGTGAAGTTGTACCGCTGCTTCAGCGTCCGCTTCAGTTGCAGGTTCTCTTCTTCCGCCCGCCGCCGCGCCACGGCCGAGCGAATGTCGGCCATCAGCTTCTCGTTGTCCCAGGGCTTCTGCACAAAGTTCTCGGCCCCGGCGCGGATCGCCTCCACCACGTTCTCCACCGTGCCGTACGCGGTGATCATGATGACCGGCGTCTCCGGCTGCCGCTCCTTGATCTGCGGCAGCAGCTCCAGTCCGCTCTGCCCCGGCAATGCCAGGTCCAGCAACACCAGGTCAAAGTTCTCCAGCTCCAGAATCCGCAGTCCCTGCTCGCCGTCGCTGGCCATCTTCACCGCATAGCCTTCCAGCGTCAGCAGTACCTCCAGCGACTCGCGAATCCCTGCCTCGTCATCAATGACGAGTATGCTCGCGCTGCCGGCGAATCCCAATCCCCCCGGCGCTGCAGCAGATAAATTCAACGGCTCATCCAGTTCAGGCATGGACAGATTTCCTCATCAGGGGAAACTCAAGGTGGAATGTGGTTCCCGCGCCGATCGCGCTCTCAACTTCAATCTTGCCTGCATGCTCCTGAATGATGCCGTAGGAAACCGACAAGCCCAATCCCGTGCCGCGTCTCTCGCCCGGCTTCGGCATTGTCTTGGTTGTGAAGAACGGATCGTAGATCCGCTTCAGATGTTCCGGCGCAATCCCCGCTCCGGAATCCGACACGCGCGCCTCCACGTGCCCGTTCACCGTTGTCGCGATCCGCAGCGTCCCGCCCCCCGGCATCGCTTCTTTCGCATTCAGCATCAGGTTCAGAAATACCTGCTGCAGTTTTCCTGCATTGCCGTGAATCGGCGGCAGCCCCTCGGCCAGCTCGGCCTGCACTTGAATCTGCGCCGTCTTGAACTGGTGTTCCAGCAGCGACAGCGTGTCGCGAATCACCTGGTTCAGATCCGTCTCGCGAAACTCCGTCGTCGATGTCCGCGAAAAATTCAGCAGCCCGTTCGCGATCTCCGATGCGCGGAAGCTCTGCTGCGTGATCTTCTCGAGCACCGGCCCCAGCCGTGCATCGCCGCGCAACTGCTTGCCCAACATCTGGGCATACGACGAGATCACCGCCAGCGGCGTGTTGATCTCGTGCGCTACGCCCGCGGCCAGCAGCCCAATCGAGCTCAGCTTGTCCGCCTGCGACAGTTGCGCCTCCAGGCTCATCCGCTCCGTGATGTCGTCCACCAGGATGATCCGGCCCACCGCCACAAACTCGCGCGACATTAGCGGCGCAATCGCAATGTTCACCGTCCGCTGCTCGCCCGCCCGCGTCGTCAGCGGGAACTTGTACAGGTTGTGCACGCCCGGCTCGTTCCGCACGCTTTCCAGCGCTTCCATGAACTCCGCCGGAAACACCTGCGCTGCCGCCTGGCCAATCGCCTCCCCGCGGCTCAGCGCATACATCGCCTCCATCTGCGCGTTCCAGCTCTCGATCCGGTCCTCCAGGTCCAGCGCCAGAATGCCCACGTTAATCGACTCGACGATGTTCTCGTTGAACTCCTTCAGCCGCTCAAACTCCGTGATCTTCGTCGCCAGTTGCGCATACAGGCTCGCGTTCTGCAGCGCAATCCCGATGTAGCTCGCCAGCGACTCGAGCAGCTCCACATCTTCGCTCGACAGAAAATCTCCGCCCACCGTCCGTCCCAGCCCGATCACGGCAATCGTCCGTACCTTCGCCCCATCCTGCACGCGGCACGGCAGGTAGTAGTTCAAATCCAGTGCTGCCGCCGTCTGCCGCTCTTCCTCCGGCAGGTGCAGGGCCTGCTGCGCATTCTCGATAAAGATGTGCGTATGGTCCGCTGCGCGGTCAAAATCGAGAAAACCGAGCGCCATCTGCCCCGCGGTCCGCTGGAGTTCCGCAGGCAGCCCATGCGACGCCGCCAGCCGCAGCCGCCCGTCCGCGTTGCGCAGAAACACTGCCACCCGCGCCACCAGCAGCGTCCGCGGCAGCCGCTCCACAATCGAGTCCAGCAGCGCCTTCAGGTCCGTCTCCGAGTTCAGCCCCCGCCCAAACTCCACCAGTGCCCGGCGGTAGTCATACCGCTTGCGATCAAAGGCCCGGTCCACCCAGTCCTGAATCCGCCGCTTCAGCGGATCAAAGATCGCCGCAGTCACCAGGATCGCCACCACCAGCGCCCACTCGCGCATCGTCTCCGGCAGCCGCTGGTGCACCACCTCCGCAATGATCGCGATAATCCCGAAGTAGCCGCCCAGCAGCAGGCCCGTCGCCAGCGTGTACGCCACGCCCCGCTTGAAGATCAGGTCCGTGTCCATCAGCCGGTACCGCACAATCGCCCACGCAAACGTCAGCGGCAGAAACACAAGCGACAGACCCGCCACCTTCGTCAGCAGCCCCGGCATCCTCACGTCAAACAGGAACGGCGCCGCATACAGCAGCGTGAACGGCACCACCGCCAGCAGCGACCCGCGCCACAGCCACTTCAGTTGCTGGCGCTCCAGCGGCGTGGTCGCCCGCCGGTAGCTCGAATAGAACATCACCGTTGCCAGCACATAGAACACCGCGTCGTACGCCGTCCCCGCCTGGTCCAGCCGGTGCTTCAACAGCTCCGTCGCCTCCCAGCGGTTGATCGCCGTCAGCCACAGCCCAAACATCGCCGCGCCCGGCGCATACACCAGCGGCAGCAGCAGCCTCCGCCGCACGTTCTTCAGCCGCTCCTCCGGGAAGCTCAACGCGAAATGCAGAAACAGCGCCGGCTGCAGACTCTCCGCCGCCACATTCAGCCAGAACACCGTCCAGTCCAGCGCGTCCAGCTTGCCCGTGTACTTCAGCGCGTTCAGCGCAAACGACACCAGGCAGAACAGGTAGAAGTGCGTCGCACGCGGCGCCGTCCACCGCCGGAACAGCACATACACCCCAATCGCCAGATAGATCAGCCCGATCAGCCGCAGCGCCTGCTGCACGCTCCGGTCCGGCGGTTCGGGAATCACCACCACCGGCGTGTCCAGCGGGATATTGTCCCGCGTGATTGTGTAGTTGGCCTTGCCGTAGACCTCGGTCCGGTAGAGCTCCCGGTCCAGGTCCGCCAGGTGCGTCGTCGGGTCGTCGTTCACCGCCGTCAGCAGGTCGCTCGGCTGGATGCCTGCCCGCTGCCCAGGGCTCTCCGGCAGCACCTTCTGCGCTATCAGCCCGCCCTGGCCCTCCACCCACCACACCCCGTCAAACGGCTGCTGGAAGGTGCTCTCCTGTCGAAAATTCATCACCGCAAGCACCACCACGCCGACCGTCAAGAGGGCCAGCAGCGTCGCCTGCACGCGGTTCAACAGGTTGGTCTCCATGGGGTAGTGACCTGCGCTCGGTTTCTATGAATGCACGTAGGATGCCATGACAGGAATTTGCCACTACTTTTGTCATGACAAATCGCAAGTCTAGCAAACCAGATGCCTTAGGACCAGCATCCCACAACCGGCGGTGCCTCGGCCCCTGCTCTTTCAGACGCTGAATGCAGAATTCTGTAAGCCGTCTACCATCTTACGAATCGGTTATGGAATTTTGTATCGATATTCCACGCTCCGCCGCACCTGCGTCCAACTCCTTATTTTACGCTGCTTCTGCTCCGCGGGTTCCTCTACCTTCTGGAAAAAAGGTGCATCCCCGCACCCGGCCGCGAGCGACGCGACAGACCCCGCTGCGTCCCTACTTCTGCCCGTAGGTCGCCTTCGGCCCATGCTTCCGCTGGTAGTGGTGCTCGCTCACGTGCGCCGGAATCCCCTCGACCGCCGGGTTCAGCAGCACCGTCCTCCAGGCCAGCCGCGCCACATACTCCAGCACGTCCGCATGCTCCACCGCTGCCATTGCCGACTTGCCCCACGCAAACGGCGCGTGTCCCGCTACCAGAACCCCCGGCACCGCGACCGGGTCCAGTCCCTCCGCGCGAAACCGCCGCACAATCACCGCCCCCGTGTTCCGCACATACGCCTCGGCCACCTCCTCCGCTGTCAGCGGCTCCGTCACCGGCACCGGCCCGTGGAAGTAGTCCGCATGGGTCGTCCCCAGGCAGGGAATCGCCCGCCCGGCCTGCGCCCACGACGTCGCAAACTCCGAGTGCGTGTGCACAATTCCGCCAATCTGCGGGAACTCGCGATACAAGAGCGTGTGCGTGTCCAGGTCGCTCGATGGGCGCAGCCGTCCCTCCACAATCTTGCCGTTCAGGTCCGTCACTACCAGGTCCTCCGCCGTCAGCGCGTCATAGTCCACCCCGCTCGGCTTGATCACCACCAGCGGCTCCCGCCCCGTCCGGTCAATCCCGCTCGCGTTCCCAAACGTGTGCGGCGCCAGCCCCCGCCGCGCAATCTCCCGGTTCGCGTGCAACACCTCTTCCCGCAACCCCTCCAGCAGCATCGTCCCTGCCCTCCAGTAAGCGTTTTCCAAACTCCTCAGTCTACCAGCATTCTCCTCCCGCCTCGTCCTTCGCACACCCCCCGCGCCTGTCATCCCGAGCGACCGAAGCGCAGCGCAGGGAGCCGAGGGATCTGTGGTTGTCGTGAACGCAGTGTGCCCCATCCATGACGTCTGCTTCAGCAGGCGGCATGGGTGGGATCGCAAAAATCCACCCCCAGCCCAGCCGCAACCCACCCTACGCCAGCCTCTGCGCAATCGTCTCGTCCAGAATGCCCTTCACCGTCAGCGCCACAATCGTCATGTGCTCCTCGCGAAAGAAACGCGCGATCTCCCGCTCCGCGTCCTCGCTGAAGTCGAAGCCCACAAAGAAGCCCTTCTTGCGCTTCGAGCGCCGCATCGCCGTCTCAAAAGCGTCGATATCGGGCCGTCCCACCTTGTCCTTCTGTTTCACCTGCACCGGGTACCACTCGTCCATGAAGTCCAACTGGCCGGGCCTCGCCGCGGGTTCCGCGCCCACAGGAAACACCCGTCCGTCGATGCCCATGTCGCCCACCTGCGTCTTGTTGGGAATCCCGCCCAGCGCAATCACCGCCCAGTTCTCGAACTCGAAGGGCGGAATGGTCCTCAATTGCTTCTCCGTCCACGGCAGATCGCGCACCACGAATCCACGCCCGGCCTGCCACAGGCGCTCGTCCTCGCGCAGCTTGCACACATCCCGCAGGCGCTTCGCCATCACCGTGCACGCCGTAGGCGAAATATCGATCCCAATCCACTGGCGATTGAGATTCTGCGCCGCCACCAGCGCCGTCCCGCACCCACAGAAGGCGTCGAGGACAATGTCGTTCTCGTTGCTGCTGGTCTTGATGATGCGCTCTAGCAGCGGAAGAGGCTTTTGGGTTGGATAGCCGAGCCGCTCGCTTGCTGCTGCCTGCACAGGACCAATGTCATCCCACACCGATCCAATAGGCACGCCCTTCCCTTCATCCAAATACCGCTTGAACGCAGGCACGGAGCCAGGTTTTGTCTGCACGACCCGCCCCTCGTCGTAGAGCTTCTGCATATTTTCCTTCGAGTAGCGCCAGTACCTCGTCACTCCCAGGAACTCGTAGTGTGGATTGCCCTTCGAAGGTGCACCGCCGCCAGGGGCGGTCAAATCGCCAAGTCTGTATCTACGCCCTGTCTCCGGCTCAGCATATTTGTAGAAGCTCTCGACGTATTCAGCACCGTAAGGAGTGTATTGATGATTGAATACATATTCCCCGCCGCCGGAATAGAGAAAGATCGTGTCGTGCACACGACCTAGGTGCTTCGATCCCTGCTTGGCATCGTTGTGTGCGGATTGTCGCTTCCAAATAATCTCGTTGACGAAGCAACGCTCCCCGAAGATCTGGTCCAGCATCACCTTCACGTAATGACTCGCGTGCCAGTCGCAGTGATAGTAGAAGCTGCCCGTCTTCTTGAGCACGCGCGCCAGCTCCACGCAGCGCGGCCGCATGAACTCAATATACGCCTGCGTCGATTCGTGCCGGTCCTCGAACGAGCGCATCTCTTTCGTCTCGCCCCAGAAGACCTCGTAATTGCGGTTCGAGTTGAACGGCGGGTCGATATAAAT
>JAGWML010000040.1 GCA_028873155.1 Acidobacteriota bacterium | reverse complement strand
GCGTCCTGCGGCGGCGTTGTCTCCAGGAGCATGGTTTCCACACTTTTGTGCGCAGCTATGTCGCAAATCCTTTTGAAGTGGTTGAAATGCAACCTCGACCGAATAAGAACATGCACCCCGCTTTGGGTTTCTACTCCTCCCGCCCCTTTTCTGAAGCGGGACGACTGGAATGCTCGGCGCAGCAAAACACCATGCGATGTGTTCCAAATCACACTAGCATGTGATGGTTCTACGGCAGCAACTACAGATCCTCGACATCTGGCTCCATATCGGCCGGCGCTTCGCTCGCCGGTTGCTCCGGTGGAGCCCCCGGCTGATGCACGATCTTCTCCGTGCCTTTCTCGTCCTCTGCCTCACCCAATGTCGTCGATTCCGCGCTGCCGAGCAGAACGTCCATGCGGTACCCTGCTGCCTCTGCGGTAGACAGCGCTTCATCGACCGTCTGCGTGAGTTGCTCAATCTCGTCGCGCGCTGGGGCGGCCTGCGTCGCCAGATGCAACATCGACGGGAGAAGCAACCACCACAGCAACTCTTCATACAGTTCGTGAACGAGGTAGTTGTGCCCCTGGGCCTCGTGGATCCCTGCCAGCCAGCGCACATCGGGGTCCAGCCAAAGTGCCGGCGCCAGAAGCACACGCTCGGCGGGTTCCACATCAGACTCGTCCGACCCGTCAGGCTTCTCCGCTGGCGCAGAAGCTTTGGGCTGCGCGGGGCCTTCCGTCGCCGCTCCCGCCTCGGCCAGCAACACCACCTTGATGCGTGCGGCGGCGCGCCAGCCATCCTCACCCTCAAAGCCCAACGCCTGAAAGATGTGCGCGAACGGCTCACGCAGGCGCAGACGATCAAAAATGTCGAGCGCCACACGCTGCGTGCTGACGCCGTGAATCGATTCGGCCAGAGTTTCCATGGCGCACCACGCCAGGAGAGGTCCCCACATCGCGGTCGCAGTCAGTTGGGGGCTCGGGCTGGGCAACACCCGACGGGCCGCAACGGTCCACGGCTTGGAGGCGAGGTGCTCGATGGCAGGCAGGTGCATGGCGGCGCGCAGGCGAGCCCGGCAGTTGGATGCAAGTGCCTCAATCTCCATGCCGCTGACATCAGGCACATGCATGCCTGCAGCGCGCAGCCTTGCCTGGTAGACCGGTTGGGCCGCATGCAGGAAGCGCTCGCAACGCAGCCAAGCCTGATCGAGAAACTCGCGGCGCTCCTGGGCCAGATTCTTGTTGCCACCACCGGCATCGCTGCGCGGGTGCTCCGCAAGGTCCGCCAGAGTCCTCACCATGTCCGGCTCCAACAAATGCCGCAGGGCATCATGCACCGGCTGCAACGCAAGCTGAATCAGCGCGTCTTCGAGGCTTGCTACACCGCGGCCGTTCAGAAAGTCACACAGCCGGTCCCAGGGCTTGTCTTCGGTCGGCTGCAATTCGATCCAGTCAAGAAATACGTGAGACTGATAGGCATGCAGTTCGAGCGTCAGGCCGCGCTCCCGCAGATCCGGCGAGCGGCGCAGATATTGCAAATCTGTGAGTGAATCCCGCCAGGCCACCACCGTCGCGTTGTGCCCGCCGATACCGAGCCCTTCCACAAGGCGCCGCTGGCGCAGGTGCCCCGCTCCCTTGTCTGCATAGGCCGCGGAAAAATCAACGGTGCCATGCGCAGTACCGTACCGGTTATTGAAGACCACCAGCGCCCGCTCATGGCCGTTGCGGTTGGAATAAGCGAATACATTTTCGTCCACGGACCCGTTCGACTGGAAGAAGTCGTAGAGCAGGAAATTGTGGCTCTCCGCGAAGAGCCAGCGCTTGTGCAGCAGTGGCGCAATCTCACGCTCGTGCCGCTCCACCAGCCAGTGGTCGGGCGTCTCGTCATAGCGCGGCCGCTGGTACTCCATGCCGTACTTTTCCGTGAAGCCCTCAATCTGTCCATGACCGAACATTGGCAGGCCGGGAAGTGTAGACATAAGGACCGCTGCGCCGAAGCACTTGTCGCCCTTGCCGAACTGGTCAATCGCCGTACGTTCATCGGGATTGCTCATGAAGTTCACGTAGCGCTTCATGATGTCTGGATCGAACTCCAACGTGTTCTTAATGACCGAGCGGTACTCTCCATTCTTCTCGTCGCGCAGCATGTTCATGAATGCGCTGTTGTACACGCGATGCATGCCCAGTGTTCGAACAAAGTAGCCCTCCATCAGCCAGAAGGCCTCGGCCAGCAGCAGCGTGCCGGGAACCTCCGCAGCCACGCGATCCACCACCTCGCGCCAGAACTCATGCGGCATATTCTGGTTGAACTCGTGCTGCGTCATGCTGTATTCGGCCCGCGACGGAATCGCTCCGCTCGAACCCGGCCCAGGAAACCACAGGCGGTGAAAGTGCCGCTTGGCCAGCGTCATCGCAGCGTCAAAGCGAATGATGGGGAACAACCGGGCCACGTGCAAAATCGTCTGAATCACCTGCTCGCGCACCGCTGGATTGAGATAGTCGAGCTGTGCCGTGTCATTCCACGGAAAGCTCGTTCCATCGTTGCCGTGATAGATGAAGCGGGTCTCGCCGCTGGCCTTGTCGCGACGGCGAAAGACCACGGCCGCATCGGTCTGCTCAAAGTAGTGGTCTTCGATCTTCAGCTCGACGCGTCCATCGCTCGACAAGTCCGGCCCCTCAAAACTGTACGCGGGATAGGGCGGATAGGGACGCGAGATGAACCACTCCGGGTGCTCGACAACCCACGGCGAGTCGATGCCCATGTGATTCGGCACCATGTCACTCGCCAGGCGCACGCCATGATGGAAGGCGCGGTCGCGCAGATGGGTGTACGCCGCATCGCCGCCAAGGTCATCGGCAATCCGATAGTCGAAGAGCGAATACGCTGATGCCACCGCATCATTGTTGCCGCAGAGCAGTTTAATGGTGCGTGAAGCCCGACTACGCTCCCACACGCCGATCAGCCAGAGTGAATTGATGCCGCGGCGGGCAAGCGTCGCCAGCTCCTCGTCGGGAATCTCGTCGAGGCGGCGAATGCTGCGCCCATACTGCTTGCTGAGCTGGGCCAGCCACACATACGTGCTCTTGGCAATCAGTACCGTGTTTGGCATCCACGCCGTGTCCTGGCTGAACTTCTCGTACTCGTGCGCCGGGTCTCCGAAGATCGGCACTTGCGACTCACTCACAGTGGCCGGCCACTGCTGCTCGCCGCGCTCACGGCGTCGCCGTGCCGCTTCCTCTGCGGCAGATCGCGCCCTTCCGGCATCCGGGTTGAACTGCATCCAGATGGCCAGTTCTTCTTCGCGCAGAATCTCTCCGCCAATCATCAGCAGGCGGTCCAGGCTGTCACCCAGCAGCACCCTCCACAGGTCTCGAATCAGCTTGAGCTGTTCGCTTAGCGAGGTCGGCGAGCCCACAGCCGGCGCACGAAGCACATCCAGGAGATTCAGCTTGCGCGCATCCGGCATGGAGATCAGAGGACGCGTCGCAAAGTAATCTGGCAGCTCCTGTGTCACCTGGCGGTATACCGTCTTCTCAGCCAGCGATGCGTCGGCAAAAAGCTCCTCAAATGGCTTGAAGGCTTCATTGCGATTGGCCGTCCACAGCAGCAAGAGCTCTTCCAGCGCGGCCTCACGATGCGGCACGCCGTCGCTCTGTCCGTTCAACCACTGCTGCGGTGACTCCGCTCCGCGCATCACGCTTTGGCCTGGGAAATGCTCGACAAAGGTCAGCAGGAGCCGATCCATCTCCTCCGTGCCCACACGCGAGCCGAACCAGTCCAGCGCGGCCTTCATCACCTCGGGATCGTGCTGCTCGCGATACCGCGCCATTAGCACGTGGCTGGCCTCGTCAATCAGGCCCATCGCAAACAACGCTCCGGCATGCACAGCCCGGTCAGGAAACCGATCCGCCTGACGCACCTGGTTCATGCGGTGCGCGAAGGAGCGGCAGGCACTGAGATCGGCAAAGACGACGTTGCCATCAAAACTAAAGAGCGAGACATCAAACTGATACCGGGTCCGTGCATCCCGCGAGATATGAAATTCCATCATTTGAGGTCCGCTCCCTTGCAATCTGAACGCCAATTGAACAGCGCATGCCTTCCCAGCCTGGTCGATTCAACCCGCCGGCTCTGCTCGGCCAAGGGTAAAGTAACACCTCGGACGCGCGTCGCGCAGCAGCCTTCTGCATCCTGCGCTGCGCAGCTCCAATGGAAGAAGCACCGAAGGTGATTCCCTTCCCGTGCTTCCGGACGGTCGCGGAATTAATCCAGGGATTTGTGAAAGCGCAGGATTGCCACGGTGAGGAGCAAAGTGGCCAGGCCAGCCATGGCGGCCATCTCTGGCCACAGGATGTCGATGCCGATGCCTTTTAAATACGACCCGCGCAGCACTACGAGGAAGTAGCGCAGCGGGCTGGCATAGGTCAGCAGTTGCAGCCACTCCGGCATGGTGCTGATGGGAAACCCGAAGCCGGAGAATGTGACCGCCGGCATGATGAAGAAGAACGAAGTGACCATCGCCTGCTGTTGCGTCGCAGAGACCGTGGAAATCAACAGCCCCACGCCCAGCATGCACAGCAAAAAGAGCACCGTCCCCAATACCAGCACCCACACATGCCCGTAGAACGGCACTCTGAACCAGAGAGACCCGACCGCTGCAATCAGCGAAACATCAAACCAGCCGATCAGGAAAAACGGCAGCGTCTTGCTCAGGATGAACTCGGCAGGACGGATGGGCGTGACCATGATCTGCTCCAGCGTGCCAATCTCCCGCTCGCGCACCACTCCAAACGAGGTCAGCGTAATCACCAAGACCAGAGTCAGGCTGCCAATAATACCCGGCACAAAGAACCACCGGCTCAACAGATTGGGGTTAAACCAGGGACGCTGCTCGAGCTGGACGCTGGGCACCACCGAGACCCACTGAGGTGCGGTGCGCGCCATGCGGTCCTGTTGCATCTGCTGCGCAAAGCTGCCTGCAATCTGCGAAACGTACCCGGCCGCGATGAGCGCGCTGTTGGAGTTGGTTGCATCCACAATCACCTGCAGCGGCGCGGATTCTCCCTTGCGCAGCGCCTGGGCAAACCCTGCGTCCACCTCAACGCCAAGAGCGGCATCGCCGCGCTCGATTGCCGCATGCATCTCGTCGCGCGTCGTGGATGGAGGCAGCACGTCAAAATACGCGCTGGCGCTGAAGCGGGACAGCAGTTCGCGGCTTTCCTGGCTCTGGTCATAATCCAGCACCATCGTCCGCACATGATGCACTTCAAAGTTTGCGGCGTATCCGAAGATGAGCATTTGGATGATGGGCGGAATGATCAGCACAAAGCGCGTACGCTTGTCGCGCAGCACCTGGATGAACTCCTTCACAATCATCTGCTTCATCCGCGACCACATATCGTTCCCTCTTCAGCTCAGCCGTTTGTGAAATGAACGCGTCGCCAGCACACCCAGCACAACCGTAAAGATCGCAAGCGGCGCCAGGTCCGTGTACAGCATGGTGATGGTTGTTCCCTTCAGAAAGATCTTCTTGAGCACGCTGACGTAGTAGCGTGCTGGAATGACATGTGTGATGACCTGCAGTGGCACCGGCATCTGCTCGATCGCGAACAGAAAGCCGGAAAGCAGGAAGGCCGGAAGGAAGGTTGTAATCAGAGCAATCTGGCTCGCCGCAAATTGGCCCTTGGCAAGCACCGAAATAAAGAAGCCCATTGAAAGCACGACCACCATAAACATGGCAGAGCTGATCATGAGCGTGGCGTAGGACCCGCGAAACGGCACCTTGAACCAGAAGATCGCCAGCAGAGCGCAGATGACTGTGTCGGCCATCCCGAGCACAAAATACGGGATGAGCTTGCCCATCATAATCTCGCCCGCGCTCACGGGCGTGGAGATGAGCTGCTCCATTGTGCCCCGCTCCCACTCTCGCGCAATGGTGAGCGAGGTCAGAAACGCTCCGATGACCGACATCACCAACGCCAGAATGCCCGGTATGATGAATGCGCTGCTCTCCAGGTCCTCGTTGTACCAGGTGCGAACCTGCACGGCGACCGGAGCCACGGGTACCGGCGCGCCATGGTTCTGCAGCCAGTCGGCTTGCACCTGCGCGGAATAAGCCTGCACCACGCTCTGCAGATAACCCGTCAGAATATTCGCTGAATTGTCATCCGTCGCGTCCACAAGCGCCTGCACCTGCACCGGACCGCCGCCACGCAGCCGCTCGGAGAAATTCCACGGAATCACAACGCCAGCCTTGGCATCGCCACGATCCAGTGCGCGCGTAAGAGCGCTGTATTGATTCACCACCCCGGCTACATGGAAATACTGGCTGGCCTGCAGATGTTTCAGAAGATCCTGGCTCTGCTGCGAACCCTCCTGATCCAGTACAACGACCGGCAGCCCTTTGAGGTCGATGTTCACGCCGTATCCGAAAAGCAACACGAGGATGATCGGCATCACGATGACAATGGCGAGACTCTGCGGGTCGCGCACAATGTGCAGAACCTCCTTCTGAGCCATCACCAGCATCCGCCTGACGTTCATGCGCGCTGCTCCCGGGTTCTGCTCTGAGAAGTCGTCAACGAGACGAAAACATCTTCGAGGCTCGGGCGGATCTTCTGGATTCGCTTAAGGACAATGCTCTCGCTGCGCAACTTATCCTGAATCCGAGCCTGCTCGCTCTGCGCATCCTCCACAACAAGGTGCAGTGCGCTCCCGAAGACGGCAGCATCCAGAACGCCCGGTACATTGCGCAACAACTCCAGAGCCTCGCCCAGACGGTCACACTCCACCAACAGCAGCTCGCCCTGCGTTGACTTCTCCTTGAGCTCCGATGGCGTGCCGAGCGCAACCATCGAACCGCGATAAATCAGAGCCAGCCGATTGCAGTACTCTGCTTCTTCCATGTAATGCGTCGTTACGAAAACAGTCACGCCTTCACCGGCCATCTGATGAATCAGCTCCCAGAACTGGCGTCGTGCAATCGGGTCCACGCCCGATGTTGGTTCGTCGAGAAAGACAACTGGCGGCCGATGAAGAACCGCACATCCGAGCGCGAGCCGCTGCTTCCACCCGCCCGGCAGCGTGGCCGTTATCAGATTCTCGCGCCCCTTGAGATTCGCCATCTCCAGCACCCACTGGATACGGGCAACCAGATCACGCGGTGAAACACTGTACAGCCCGGCGAACAGGCGGATGTTCTCCATCACCGTCAGATCACCGTAGAGCGAGAACTTCTGCGACATATACCCCAGGCGCTGACGGACCATCTCCGGCGATCGCGCCACGTCATATCCCGCAACGATTGCTTTGCCCGCCGAGGGCGTCAGCAGGCCGCACAGCATGCGGATGGTCGTGGACTTCCCTGCTCCATTCGGGCCAAGAAAGCCAAAGACCTCCCCCTTGCGCACCGTCAGGTCAAGATGATCGACGGCGACAAACTTGCCGAAGCGCCGCGTCAGGCCTTCGATCACGACTGAATATTCCTCGTCAGCCATGATGCGATCCTTCCGCCATTACGGCGTTGACAAACAGATCTTCCATCGTTGGCTCGACCTGCGTAATCAGCCCAACGCTTGCGCCTGCCTGTTTCAGTTGCGCCTGCAATGCATCCAGCCCGAGTTGCGCATCCCCCACAACAACTCGCAACGCATCGCCGTGCACGACCATCCCTGAGATTCCCTTTTGTCCCTCCAGCAGAATCCGCACAGTACGCGGGTCTCTGGACTCGATCGAATAGATCGCCTCGGGCATGCGCTTCTTCAACGCATCCGGAGCATCACTGAATAACAGCCGGCCCTCGTGCAGCAGAGCAACTCGATGACAGCGTTCCGCCTCGTCCAGATACGCCGTTGAAAGCAGGATGGCGACTCCCTCGGCCAGCAACTCGTAGAGAATGCGCCAGAAGTCGCGGCGCGACACCGGATCGACTCCCGTTGTCGGCTCAACCAGCAAAACGACTCTGGGATGGTGAATCAGCGCACACACCAGACCGAGCTTCTGCTTCATGCCGCCGGAGAGTTGCCCCGCCCTCCGTTTGCGAAACTCTTGCATCCCCGCGGCTTTCAGCAGTTGATCTCCGCGCACAGCGCGCTCTGCCGCGCGCACGCCAAACAGCTCTGCATAGAAGTGAATATTCTCATCCACCGTCAGGTCTTCATACAGACCAAAGCGTTGCGGCATGTAGCTCAGGAACTTCTTTGCCCGCTCCGGGTGACGCACTACATCCACGCCTGCCAGTTCCATCTCGCCCGCGTCCGCAGGCAGAATTCCCGCCAGCATGCGCAGAGTCGTCGTTTTGCCCGCGCCGTCTGGACCGACCAGCCCGAAGATCTCGCCTGCGCGAACCTCGAGATTCAAGCCCTGCACCACGGCACGCCCGTTGAAGCGCTTTTCAAGCCCTCGCACCGCGATTGCGCACTGTGTCTCAGTTTGCATCACTTGCCCGCGCTTGCTCCGGCGCTGCTTCCATTCGCATCGGCCAGCTCGATCTGCGCATCCGCAGGCATGCCGGGTTTGAGCGCATGGTCGGGATTATCAAGATCCATCTTGATGCGATAGACCAGCGTCACTCGTTCCTGATAGGTCTGCACGCTCTTCGGCGTAAACTCCGCCGCGGAAGAGATAAAAGAAATACGACCACGAAACTTTCTTCCTGGAAACGAATCAGTCGTGACCGTCACTTCCTGTCCCCAGTGCACGCGCGCCAGATCGGTCTCTGCGATATACGCCCGCAGCCACACATGATCGAGATCCGCCACCGTCACAACAGGCGTGCCGGGCGATACCACCTCCCCCAGCTCAGCCTGTCGCACCGTTATGACTCCGGCATTGGGAGCGCGCAGCACTGTGTAGCCCAGGGTGACTCGCGAGAGTCCAAGACTTTGCTGCGCCTGGTTCAGATTGGCGCGCGCGATGGCGATGTCTTCTTTGCGCGTTCCCTCCACGGCTTCGTTGTACCGCTGTTCAGCCGCCTCGCAGGTGGCCTGCGCACGCTTCAGCGCAGTCGCAGCCTGGTCCCTTTCCTGCGCCGTGCCCTCATCCTTGGCGAACAGATTCTCTGCGCGCGCGCTGTCCAGCTTTCTCTGCGCCATCTCCGCCCGGGCATCCACTACGGCCTGCTGAGCCGCATTGATCTCCTGCTGGCGCGTTCCGGCCAGTGCAAGCGTCAGGTTCGACTGGTGCACCTGCACACCCGCCTCATCGATCTTCACCTTCTGGCGATAGTCGCCATCTTCGAGCTGCGCCAGCAGCGTTCCGGCTTCCACTTGCTGCCCCTCTTCCACCGGCAGACCGACGATGCGCCCCTGGACCCTGAAACTCACCAGGCTCTCGTGCGCCTCGATATTGCCCGAGAGAGTCCGCAGATTGGTCTGCGCCGGCTGCTGATGTCTGCGGTGATAGAAGAAGACAGCTATGGCGGCAACCACCAGCAACAGCAACCCAGCCCTCACGATCCGCTTCATCGCATTCACTCCATCTCCGTCCTGCCCGTCCGCCGACACAACGCGGGTCAAGGTGCAGGAACTGGCTCCGTCACGTTCTTTTCCGTATCGCCCAGTGCGCGCGCCAGGGCAAATTTCGCATCCACATGACTCGACACGGCAACGATGTAGTTCTCCTGCGCCCGTGTCAGTTCATCCTGCGCGGTCACCACCTCTACGTTGTTTGCCGTGCCCTGGGCAAAGCGATCCTGCGCCATATTCAATTCGCGCTCCGCCAGACTTTGCCCCTGCTGCGCCACATCCACCTGCTGCGCGGCCGAGTTCAGATTCAGCAGCGCCGATTGCACATCCTCTTCAATGCCGCGGCGCAAATCTGCAATCCGGTCGTCCACGCTGCGCAATTGATTCCGGATCTCCACGGCTTCGCCTTCGCGGTCGCGATCATACAGAGTGAAATCAATCTGCCCCTGAATCAACCCTGTCGCCTGCATTCCACCTACGCTGCGCCCGATGCCGCCAAAGTTGCCGTTCACGCTCAACTTTGGATAGGAGCGCGCATGGTTCGCGCGCTGCCGGTCCACCAGGCCTGCACGCTCGCTTTGAAGTGAGCGAAAATCTGCCCTGTGCGTCATCGCTGCCGTAATCAGCGACTCCGCTCCGTCCGGTGCCTGTGGTTGATAGGCCAACTTCTCCGCCAGCTCAATCGGCATCCTGGGGCTAGTCCCAATCGCGCGCGCCAGAGCAAGCAGCGCCTGCTGTCTTTGCGTCTCCGCTTCCAGCAGCGCCTGCCTGTCGTTGGCGAGCTGCACCTCTGCGCGCAAAACGTCCACGCCCGTGGCTGTGCCTGCGTCGTGCTTGTCCGTCGCCAGTTTCAGCAGCGTGGTTGAAGCTGTCACTCGCGACTGCGCAGCCTCCGCCCGTGCCTGCTGCGATTCCCCGTTCAGATACAACGCCGCGACCGCCCGCACAATCAGGTCGCGCGCATCCTGCTCGCTCAGGCGATTGGCTTCCAGATCATGATTGCTGGCGCGCAGCAGATTCATGCTCTGCAGATCGAATACGTTCTGCTGCGCATAGAGACGAACGTCGTAATTTGAAAACGGCCCTACGACTTCGGGCATGCCGGGAAGCGAAATCCCAAAGGCGCGCAGATCCCGATTCTGATAGTTGGCATACGTCTGCGCATTGACGCGCGGCAACAACGCCGCCGACAGTCTCCGCAATCGCGTCCCTGCCGCCGCATCCGTCTGCGCCGTGGCCAGCAGCACGCTCAGGTTTGCCTGCACGCCTCGCTGGATCGCATCCGCAAGCGTCAGTCGCACAGGCGCCTCAGGGCTTGCGGACTGAGGCCGGACCGCGGTCCCTGCCAGGCACATTGCCAGCACCGCAACAAGCTGCATCTTCGTTCTCATTGCTTCTTCCCCTTGCGCGGCGCCGCCACCGCTCGCCAGAAGTGCCGGAAGCTTTTCTCAATCCAAACCTTCACCTCCGGCTCCTCATGCAGCGACCACAGCAGTACCGCTCCCAGAACTGCCTGCTGCATCTGGAAGGCCACATCTACAGGTGCGAGACTCCCATCGATCTCGCCGCGGGCCTGCCCCTGGTGAATGACCGTCTCCAACATGGCTCGCGCAGCCGCCATCCGATCCCTCAAAAGTTCGCGCACGACCGCACTTGCCAGAAACGATCCGATAAAAGTGCGCGCCAAAAACGGACTGCGTCCTGGCTCTTCGGAGAGCCTGAGGAACAGATGGTGCAGCGTTAACCGGATGCTGTGCTTGCCCGCCGCCGCCTCCAGCACCGCCTCTTCCACTCGCGCCAGTTGCACTTCGGCCATCACGCCCAGCACGTGTTCCTTGCTGTCGAAGTAATTGAAGAAGGTCCCTTTGCCGACGTCGGCCGCCTCGGTAATCTCCTCCACCGTCACGTTGCCAAAGCCGCGCTCGCCAAAGAGCTGCAACGCACTGCGAAAGATGCGCAGCCGCGTTTCGGTAGCCTTGCGCTGGCGGCGGCTGGGGAGCTCGGCCCGGACATCCGCGCCTGACACTTCCGATTTGTTGTTCAACTCCGGCATATAAGACAGATGGTCATGTTTGACCATTGGTCATATTTTGCGCCTGCCGGTTGGACGTGTCAAGCCATGCCGAGAGCCCTGCCCATTTCGCCCTGCGCCCTACCTCGCCACAATCCCTGGCGCACGGTTCGTTCTTGACGCGATACTTCACACTCTGCTCTACTTAGCTCATCTCGTGCGCATCCCTACTTTCAATCCCGTTCACCGCATCTGGATGAGTTGTTGCACTTCCCCTGCGCCTCGTCCTGCGATTCGACATATTTGGCCCGACGGGAGCCTGAACTGACAAGAGCGCCCAGCAGTGAACGGGTCAGTCAACAGGCCACCTCCAGCACATGCAGAGGTGGCTTTCGTGTCTGGCTCGATTCCATTTTGAGGAGATCCAGTTGGAATCCGTTACCCTATCGAGCATTCAGGTGGCGCGAGCGCGCATTGGCGAAGCCATCCACATGTCTCCCTGTCACCTCTCGCATCATCTTTCTGAGCTCACGGGCCTGCCCCTACACCTGAAACTGGAGAACCTTCAACGCACTGGCTCCTTCAAGGAGAGAGGCGCGCTTAACAAGCTGCTCACCCTCTCAGAGTCCGAGCGCAAGCGCGGCGTGATTGCAGCCAGCGCTGGCAATCACGCGCAGGGAGTCGCCTTTCATGCGGCGGCGCGCGGCATTCGCTCCCAGATCGTCATGCCACTTGCCACTCCGCTCGTCAAGGTTGCCGCCACGCGCGCCTACGGGGCTGAGGTCATCCTCCACGGCGCCAACTACGACGAAGCCTGCGACGAGGCGCTGCGCCGCCGCATTGAAGAGGGATGCACCTTCATCCATCCCTTTGACGATCCCGAGGTCATCGCCGGCCAGGGCACCATCGGTCTCGAGCTTCTCGACCAGGTGCCGGACATCGAAGCCGTTGTCGTTCCCATCGGAGGTGGCGGGCTCATCAGCGGCATTGCGTGCGCGCTCAAGGAGACGAACTCGAAGATCCGTGTCATCGGCGTAGAACCGGAGAAGCTGCCGTCGATGCTGCGCGCGCGCGAAGCCGGCCACCCGGTCACCATCTCTGCCGAGGCCACCATTGCGGACGGCATCGCCGTGCGTCGCGCAGGAGACATCACCCTTCGCATGGTCTCGCGCTACGTGGATGAAATCGTCACCGTGGATGATGAGGAGATCGCCAGCGCCATCCTCATGTTGCTGGAGCAGGAGAAAACACTGGCCGAAGGCGCCGGCGCTGCTGCGCTCGCCGCCGTGGTGCACGCCAAGACGAAGCTGCGTCATCGCCGCACGGTTGTTCTTGTCTGCGGTGGAAACATCGACGTGACCCTTCTCGCCAAGATCATCGAGCGCGGCCTTGTGAAGGATGGCCGCCTGGTGCGCGTGCGCGTGTACCTGCAGGACCGCCCCGGCGCTTTGCTCAATCTCACGCAGATCCTCGCCCGCGAACGCGCGAACATCGTCGAGACCATCCACAATCGCGCCTACTATGGCGTGAGCCTCGGCGAAACCGTGATTGACGTGACACTCGAAACGCGCGGCTCCACGCATATCACCGCCATCAGCCATGCGCTGCGCGAAGCAGGGTACCGTTTCGAACGCATCCAGTGAGGCCGCATGTATATTCCCCGCTTCAACCAGATCACTGACCGGAGCCTGATGCTGGAGGCGATGCAGCGGTATTCCTTCGCGATTCTCTTCGGGCCGGCAAACCATGCCGCTCCCGTCGCGACGCACCTGCCGCTCGTGGTGAAAGACGAGGGCGAACATGGCGTGTTGGAAGGGCACTTTGCCCACGCCAACCCGCACTGGAGATCCCTGGCCGGCCAGCAGACACTCGTTGTTTTTCCCGGCCCGCACAGTTACGTTTCGCCCACGCTTTACACCGAAGACCTTTCCGTTCCCACATGGAACTACATTGCCATTCACGCCAGCGGCACTTTGCAACTGATGGAAGAGCTGGAAGCCAAAGAGGAATTGCTGCGCGGGTTAATCGCCGCCAATGAGCCGAGCTATCTTGCCCGCTGGGAGCGAATGCCGGATGGCTTTCGCCGCACAATGCTCGCCGGCATCATGGGTTTCCGAATTCCCATCGCGCGCATCGAAGGCAAATTCAAGCTCAGCCAGAATCGCAGCGCAGCCGAGCGGCAGAACGTGCAAGCCGCACATGCCTCAGGAAGCAGCGACCAGCAGGAACTGGCAGCATGGATGCAGCGGCTGAGCCGCTGAGCGGCATAGTCAACCTTTACTTCGGACCATATTCTGCCGCAAATAATTCCGCATATTCGTTGGGATTGCTGAAGCCCGAAAACTGGCCATAGGTCATTCCCGCGAGCGCGATGCCCTGGCTGCCCAAATTCAGATAGATTGGTGTCGACGTACTCGGGGTCACACGCGAACCCTCTTTCCCCGTACCCAACTGCTGCGCCCACACCGCCGTTCCGCTGGACGAAAGCTTCGCAAGAAACACGTCGTCCACACCTGCCGTCGCACCTGTGACCAATGCTCCGGTAGTTAGCCCAGCCACGTACAAGTTATCGCTGGAATCCGCAACAATCCCCTGACCTGGCAGGTTCTGCGTGCCTGCGCCGAAGTTATAGCTCCAGGCAATGGTACCCGCTGAGGAGCTCATCTTCATCACTTCGATCTGCGCGCTCGTCGGGAACGTCCCGGTCTGGCCTTCAAGAAAGAGCTGACCGTCCGTTGTTGCTGTAATCACGGTAGGCGTGAAGCCCACGAGACCTGGGACCGTGTTCGACTGTTGAATCCAGATATTGGCGCCAGTAGTAGCACTGAACTCGCCGACAAATGGCATCGACGTCGTTGTGCCCGCGCTGCCGGGAAAGACCCCGCTTGTAAATCCCGTTGCGTAGATGTTGCCGCTCTTATCTGTCGTCACACTGTTGATTCCATCGAGCGCGCCGCTGCCAAACGTCATGAACCACAGTTGATTGCCATTGGAATCAAACTTAGAGATGTAGAGATCCTCACCGTTCGCCCCATCGGCGATCTCGCCGCCGACGATGATGTTGCCGCTGGAGTCGCCCGTCACTGATTCAACCGAAATGTTGCTCGTTGACGGATACTGATAGAGCCAGATGAGCCCTCCATCCACATCAAAATTTCCAAGAAATATCTCGGAGATTCCACCTGGATTCGAGAAAGTCGGATAGGCTCCGTATGTCGTTCCCGCGACGATCACGTTGCTGCCAACGTTCACCATGCCATCGATGGTGTCGCCAGCTCCGGTTGTCAATTCCCTGCCCCACACCAGGCTGCCGGTCCCAGTCAGTTGAAAGACGACTCCTTTCAACACGCCTTCGGGAACGGTGTACCCCGGCAGATTTCCTGCCGTATAGCCGGCGACGTAGACATTGTTCAAGCTGTCTTGCGCAACGCCGGAAACGGTATCGCCCTGGCGCGTTGTTGCATCCCAGGTGTTGGTTCCGAACTCCGTCGCAAAAAGGAACGAAGACCCGGCAGTGAACGTCAGCGTTGAACTTGACCCCGTGTTGCCGGTATTGCTGCTGGAGTGCGACGAGCTGTTGCAACCCGTCAGCAACAGAACGGAGCCTGCAAGAAGAAAGATGCTCACGTGGTTTTTCATAGAGACGACTATCCTTGAGGCTTAAATGGCATGAGATCCGCTACCTCTATCAGAAGCCGGTATCGCATTTTGGTTGCCCCTGGTACCTACGGGGCAGGTAACTTCGGGCAGACCCCGCTATCCAGTCTCGAAGCACGCCTGCCCTCCTCGCACACCACCATCCGCTTTGTTATACTCAAACAGTTGGCCTTGTGCGGAAGTGGTGAAATTGGCAGACACACCATCTTGAGGGGGTGGCGCCGCAAGGCATGCGGGTTCAAGTCCCGCCTTCCGCACCATCGGAACGATTCTGCCCAGTCCCTCCGGGCAAAGTTTGGAAAGCAACGCACATCATGCAGATTCTCTTCTACTTTGTCATCACGGTGCACGTCATCGTCAGCCTCTTTCTCATCGGCGTTGTCCTGTTGCAGCAGGGCCGCTCGGCAGACCTCGCAGGCGCCTTCGGCGGCCAGGGTTCACAGACCGCATTCGGTCCGCGCGCCGCTGCCAACGTCCTGACCCGGCTCACCACCTGGTCGGCGGTGATCTTCATGGTCACCTCCATCACGCTGACCATCCTGTACGTCCGCGGCGAGCGCAGCCACTCCGTCCTCGACGGCGCGGCTCCTATCTCTGGCCCAGCCAAGTCAGGCAAGTAGCACGTCACAAATCCCCGCCGCTTTTTGTTGCACCCACAGGCAAGCTCTT
>JAGWML010000039.1 GCA_028873155.1 Acidobacteriota bacterium | reverse complement strand
TCCGCGAAGATACGCCGCTCGATCTCCACGCAGCGCTCATGCGCCGTCAAGATCTTTCTCTCATACTCCTTTAGTTCCGGCGTTGTAAACCGCTCCGCATTCACCAGCGTCTGCTTGCGTTCATAGTCCGCGGGAGCCAGCGCGAGATTTGTTTTTGTAATTTCAATGTAGTAGCCGAAGACTGAGTTGTAGCGCACTTTGAGTGACGCGATTCCCGTCCGCTGCCGTTCGCGCTCTTCGATCGCAGCAATCTGCTGCCGGCCTGTCGTCGAAATCTCGCGCAGCTCGTCCAGTTCTGCATCCACGCGGGTCGCGATCACGCCACCATCGGCCAGGGTCAGCGGCGGCTCTTCCACCAGCGTTGTCTGAATGCGGGCCGTCAAATCGGCCAGCACATCCAGCCGCTCCGCCACATCGTGCCACAGCGGTGCCGTCATTGCACCCAGTGCCGCCTTCAGTCCAGGCAGCCGCGCTAAACTCATCGCCAGCGCGCGCACATCCCGCGGCCCCGCCGAGTCGAGTGAAATCCTCGCCAGAAGCCGCTCCAGATCCAGGATGCCGCCAAACGCTCGCCGTACCTCTTCGCGTCTCAATAGATCACGATGCGCCTCGCCGACCGCCTCATAGCGATCCTCCAGCGCGCTCCGTTCCATCATTGGCCGCAGAATCGTCGCACGCAACAGTCGTTTGCCCATTGGCGTCTGGCAGGCGTCCAGCGTGTGGAAGAGCGTTGCCCGCGCATCCTGCCCCTGAAACAGCGGCTCCACCAGTTCCAGGTTCCGCACCGTCACCTGGTCCAGTCCCAGCGCACTGGAGTGCTCCTCAAAGCGCAGCGAATCCACATGCAGCGCGTCGTTCTTCTGTGTCGTGCGCACATAGTGCAGCAGCGCGCCTGACGCAATCGCTGCCGTGTCGTGTCCTGTCAGGCCGAACCCCTCCAGCGAGCGCACACCCAGTTGCCGTTCCACCAGAGGCACAGCAAAGTCGCGGGTCCAGACCCAGTCCTCCACGCGCGTCCGCGTTGCAATCCTCTCCAGACTTGCGGGCGGTTCCGCGCCGGCCGTTAGCAGCACCTCGCTCGGTGTTGCCCGCAACAGCTCATCCACGGCCTTTTCGCGTGCGCCTGCTCCGGAAAACTCCGCCGTGCGAAACTCACCCGTTGAGAGATCCAGCAGGGCCAGAGAACACACCGATTCATTGCCGCCCGACTCGAAATATGCCGCCAGAAAGTTGTTCTGCTCCTGCCCCAATGCCGCATCCAACGCCGTGCCGGGCGAGAGCACGCGCGTCACCTCGCGCCGCACGATCTTTTTCGTGAGCTTGGGGTCCCCCATCTGTTCGCAGATTGCAATCCGATATCCCTTGCGCAGCAGCCGCGTCAGATACTGCTCCACTGAGTGGTACGGCACACCGCACATCGGCACCTGCTTCTCGCGGTCCCGCGCCGTCAGCGTCAGTTGCAGTTCGCGGCTGGCCACCGTCGCATCGTCATAGAACAGCTCGTAAAAATCCCCCATGCGAAAGAACAGCAGCGCATCGGGATTCTCCCGCTTTGCCGCCGTCCACTGCCGCATGAAAGGAGTTAGCTCCGCCGCGTGTGCAATTGAGCTGTCCCTCGCGTCCGCAAGCCTCGGCGCAGCGCGTTCCGGGCCGCCCTCAGGCAGGCGCGGGGCAGCGCCTTCGTCCAGCAGGGAAGCCACAGGTTGGATTGCGTCGTCGGTCACGTCGCCTATTAGATTAACGTGCTCTGGCTCCGCTACAATCCTGCTCGAATCCCAATCCAAATCCTGCAAGACCGTTCCGCAACCATTTCCCATGAAAGGCAAGCTCGAATGAAGCGCCAATGCATCTATGCAGCCCTGGTCATCGTCGCCCTCGTCACCATAGCGCCGCCGTTGGCCCACGCCGCCTCCCGTCCCCATCCATCCGTCAGCACGAAAAAGTTTGATGCCCTCGCCGCACGCGCCATCGAGGCCATGCGCGCTCGCGCCGCGCAGCTCAACGTCACCGGAGTCGCCGTCGTCTCTTATGCGTCTGGCGCCACCGTGGAGGGGTGGCTCTCGAAGATGGCAGTGATTGGCCGCATGAAGGATGCGCCCACCGCAGCAAGCAAAGGCAACAATCTCATCGGCATCGCCTATGCCAAGTCCGCCGAGATGGCCGACACCCTCCAGAACAGCGGCACTGCCAGCCGTCCACCGATGACCGGGGAATTCGGCTGGCAGGGTGGTGTCATTGGGCAGGGAAAGACCGGCCACATCATCGTCGCTTTCAGCGGAGGCAAGTCTGAAGACGACGTGGAGGTTTCGCGCGCGGGCCTGGCCGTTCTCCAGCCCGCGCTTTAGTGTCCGCTACTGAAACAGCTTCAGGTCGATTCCTTCGCCCATCGCCTTGTATCCCGCATCATTCGGGTGGAGGTGGTCGCCGGAGTCGTACAGCGGATTGAAGTGCGTCGGGTTCGCCGGGTCCTGCGTAATTTTGTCGAAGTCAATCACGCCGTCAAACGTCCCGCTCGTGCGGATCCAGTTGTTCACCGCCTCCCGCGCCTGCTCGCCCTTCTCAGACGAGTAGCCCGCGCCGCCATAGGGCGTCAGCGTGGCGCCATAGGCCTTCATCCCGTGCTCGTGCGCCGCGTCGGCAATCTGCTTCAGCCCCTGCTCCAGGTCTGCCGCCGTTATGTTGTCTTCTGCTCCCAGCGCCCGCGGATAGCGCCCGATGTCGTTGATGCTCTCGAGCACCACCACATACGACGCGCCGCTCTGCGCCAGCACATCGCGGTCCAGCCGCGCCAGCGCGCTCGGGCCGTAGCCGTCATTCACCACGCGGTTGCCGCCAATGCCTTCATTCACCACGCCTACATGCTCCATCCCATGCATCTGCTGCAGTCGCGCAGCCAGCACGTCGGGCCAGCGCCGGTTCGCGTTGTGGGTTGACAGCGCTCCGTCCGTAATCGAGTCGCCCAACGTCACAATCGCGCGCGCACCCTTCGTCCACGCCACATCCACGCCGTCCAGGAAGTACCACGACTCAATCTTCTTCGCATCTGTCAGCGAAGCCGTGCCCGCCACATCGCCGCTCACCATGTAGTTGTCCTGATCGGCAAAATCGTGGAAGGTCTCCGCGCGCATCACCTGCGACGGCACATAGAAGCTCACCGCCAAGTCTGTCATCGGCGCCAGGGTCATGGCCACTGGGTCTGAATACGCAACTGCCCCGGCCGCCACCCGCACCGTCTTCTCGCCGCCGAAGGTCAATTCATGATCGGTGCCCGCCTTCGTCGCATCCGCGCCTGCGCTCTCCGCCACATGCACATCGCTCAGCACCAGGGGGTCCTTGCCGAACTCATTCGTCAGCCGAATTCGAATCTGCTCCCCGCCGGCCGATACATGCACAATCTCCCGCAGGGTCATCCCGCTGAAGTCATGCATCCGGAGCGTGTTCTCCGCCAGCATCGGCGAGGTCGCCCACGTTCCCACCCACTGCGGGTGACTCTCCCCTCTGGCCTCGCCCAGCCCAGCCATCATCAATACTGCAGAAAGCAACACCACACCACCAGCACTTCGCATCCGCATCGTCTCTTGTTCCTCCAGGGAAAACCAATCACCGGCAAGGCCGCCGGTCCGTACCAGCATAGTCCAGCCCGGCCAACTCGCAGCCACCACATTCTTTACGGGCGCAAAGCCAGTCGCGTCCGTCCTGCGCCTTCCATTTCGGGTGCCACCCCCGCGGCGACTCAAAATCCTGCGACAAAACCCTTCGCCTGGTGATTTACGTCACACGCTGTAACCCTCTAAGGCCTTAAGATTGAACTCGAGATGCACCTCCTCTGGTTACGAGTCGCGGCAGTGCTCTACGTGACGGCAAGCATTGCCGTCTTCCCAGCCGTGCTCTACAAAATCGAACGCTGGCGCAAGAGTTGTGTCCACCTTGCCGGCATGGGCTACTTCTTCCACTTCGTCTCCGTGGTCGAAATGCTCGTTCAGGGCCATAGCTGGGTCCCCGTCGGAGTCCGCGAAGCGGAATCGCTCCTCGGCTTCGTCGTCGCTTCGCTCTTCCTCCTCGTCTGGTGGCTCTATGACGCCATCTCCCTCGGCATCTTCGCCCTGCCCATCACATTCTTCCTGGTCTTCGTCCCGGCGCTCGGTGTGGTTCGCTACACCTTCCCATCAGAGGGCGTCCGCACCAGTTGGCTCATCGCCCATATCGCCGCGCTGCTCGCCGCCTATGCCGCGCTGGGGTTCAGCCTGCTCGCGTCGATTCTGTATCTCTTGCAGGAGCGCCGCCTCAAATCCAAGCTCAAGGCACAACTGGCCTCCGGCTCCACTGCGTTTGACTGGCTGCCGCCCCTCGACACCCTGGAACGCATTGCCCACGCCACCCTGCTTTTTGGTTTCCCCTGCATGACCGTCGGCCTCGTCATCGGCTCGGTCCTCGTGCAGGAGACCTCCCTCGGCGCCGCATATTTTGAA
Organism: Acidobacteriota bacterium; assembly: GCA_028873155.1. Taxonomy (GTDB): domain Bacteria; phylum Acidobacteriota; class Terriglobia; order Terriglobales; family Acidobacteriaceae; genus Telmatobacter. The sequence goes on along the minus strand of JAGWML010000039.1, from coordinate 11,336 downwards.
GACCCCAAGGTCATCGCGTCTTTCCTGATGTGGTTCGTCTACGTCCTGCTGCTCTTCATCCGTCAGGCCGCCGGCCTGCGCGGCCGCCGCGCAGCCTATGTATCCGGCGCGGTGTTAGTCGTCATGATCGCCGTCTTCGCTGCCAACGCATTCAGCCACGTCCACAGGTTCGGTGCCCAATGACCCTCACCGTCGTCGGCATCAACCACAAGACCGCGCCCATCGAGCTCCGCGAGCGAATCGCCATCTCCCGTGACGACCTGCCGGAAACCACACGCGCCCTCGCCGCCATGCCCGGCGTCACCGAGTGCATGATCGTCTCCACCTGCAATCGCGTCGAAATCCTCGCCGCGCTCGAATCGCCGGACACAGACCTCACCGCATTCCTGCATCGCCACTTTGGCCTTGACCCTGGCCTGCTTGCGCCGCACATCTATCAGCACCGCGACCAGCAGGCCGTCCGGCATCTCTTCCGCGTCGCCTCCAGCCTCGATTCCATGGTCGTCGGCGAGCCGCAGATTCTCGGCCAGGTCAAGGAAGCCTTCGCCATCGCCCGCTCCACCGGCGCCGTTGGCGGCCAGCTAGAGCATCTGCTTCAAAGCGCCTTCGCCGCAGCCAAGAAGGTCCGCACTGAAACCGAAATCGGCTCCAACTCCGTCTCCATCGCCTCGGTCGCCGTCGAGCTGGCCCGCAAGATCTTTGGCTCGCTCAATGGCCGCACGGTCTTCCTCGTCGGCGCGGGCAAGATGAGCGAGCTCGCCGCGCGCCATCTCGTGCAGCAGGGCGCAGGCGCCATCCTCGTCACCAACCGCACCCTTGAACGCGCCCGTCTTCTCGCCGAGCCCTTCAACGGCCGCGTCATCCCCTTCGAGCAGCTCCACGATGCCGCCAGCGAAGCCGACATCGTCATCACCTCCACCGGGGCACCGCACCCCATCTTCCGCCGCGAGCACGGCCAGGCCTTCCTCCAGCGCCGCCGCAACCGCCCCATGTTCTTCATCGACATCGCCGTTCCCCGCGACGTCGATCCCGAGGTCAACAAGCTCGACGGCCTCTTCGTCTACGACATCGACGACCTCCAGCAAGTCGCCGCCGCGCACATCGCCGAGCGCAAGAGCCAGGCCACCGACGCCGAAGCCCTCGTCGCCGCCGAAGTCGAGCGCTTTCACCAGCGCCAGCGCACCGTCAACGTCGCGCCTGCCATCGTCTCGCTCCAGCATCAGTTTGAAGAAATCCGCCAGGCCGAGCTGCGCCGCGTCCACGCCCGGCTTGACAGCCTCACCGTCGAGCAGCTCGCCGCCGTCGAGGCTCTCACGCGCGGCCTCGTCAACAAGTTCCTTCATCCCCCTATGCAGGCCCTCAAGCAAGCCGCGCGCGAAAACGACGCCAACCGCCTTGAAGCCCTCTGCGAAACATGGTCGCTGCCCGCCACGCCCGATCCCGCCGCAGAGCCGCAACCTCCCACTGCCTCTGAAGACCAGCAGACGCAGGAGAAACAGCAATCCCGCGAAGCCAGTGCCGTGGGGGGCAAATGAACCTGCGTATCGGTAGCCGTGGCTCGCAGCTCGCCCTTTGGCAAAGCAATCACATCGCCGCGCTCCTCCGCGCGCAGGGCCATACCGTCGAAATCGAAATCATCAAAACCACCGGTGACCGCCTCCAGGAGGTCACCTTCGCGCAGGTTGGCTCAAAAGGCATGTTCACCAAGGAGATTGAAGAAGCGCTCGCCGAAGGTCGCGTCCATCTCGCCGTGCACTCGCTGAAAGATCTCCCCACGGAACTGCCCGCGCCCTTTGCTCTGGCCGCCACGCCACCGCGCGTGGACCCCCGCGACGTCTTCGTCTCCGTGCGCTATCCGAACCTTGCCGCGCTGCCTCACGGTGCCCGCGTCGGCACCAGCAGCCAGCGCCGCCGCGCCCAGTTGAAGGCCCTCCGCCCGGACATTGAGCCGCAAGAGTTCCGCGGCAATGTCGATACACGCCTCCGCAAGCTCGCCGAGGGTCAGGTCGATGCCATCCTGCTCGCAGCCGCCGGCCTCGACCGCCTCGAAAAGACCGAGTGGATTCGCGAGCGCCTGGACCCCGCCGACTTCACGCCCGCCGCCGGTCAGGGTTCGCTTGGCATCGAGACCCGCAAAGACGACGCAGCCACCCTTGCCGCCGTCGCTTTCCTCAACGACTCCGCCACGCACTTCGCCGTCACCGCCGAACGCGCCGCCTTGGCCGCATTGGGCGGAGGCTGCCAGGTCCCCATCGGCGTCCACTGCCGCCCGGTGCCCAACAACTGGGTGCCCCAGGTCTCGAAACTGAGACCTGGGAATGGTCTCGTTTCCGAATCCGAAATCGAAATCTTTGCCGTAGTCGCCGCGCCGGACTCCGGTCAGGCCATCCGCATCCATCACCGGGCATCCGCATCCACTGACCCCGTCTCCCTCGGCCGACTCGCCGCAGACATGCTCATCGCGGCCGGCGCAGGCCCGCTGCTCGCGGCCCATGGCGGAGTCGCCCGGTGACGTCGCAACCCCTCGCGGGTCGCCGCATCCTCGTCACCCGCGCCGCCACTCAGGCCGGCAAACTCAGTGACGGTCTCCGCGCGCTCGGAGCCACTCCCGTCGAAGTTCCCGTCCTTGAAATCCAGCCACCATCGAGCTATGACGCCCTCGACCACTCCCTCGCGCAGCTCGCGAGCTACCAGTGGCTCATCCTCACCAGCACCAACGCCGTGCGCGCCGTGGCCGATCGCGCCTCGCTTCTTGGCGTCTCGTGGGAAGGCTCAGCCGCGCCGCGGGTGGCAGCCGTCGGCCGCGCAACAGCCGAGGAAGCAGAGAGAGCCGGCCTCGCCGTCGCCCTCATTCCAGAAGCCTATGTCGCTGAGAGTCTAGTCTCCGAGCTGGCCCCTCGCATTGCAGGTCAGCGTGTCCTGCTGGCCCGTGCCGCCGCAGCCCGCGACGTCATCCCGGACGCGCTCCGCTCCGCCGGTGCCGTCATCGATGTTGTGGATGCCTATCGCAACGCCATGCCTGCCGCAGCACCCGCGCAACTACGCGCCGCACTGAAGCAGGGAATCGACGCCGCCACCTTCACCAGCTCTTCCAGCGTCACCCACCTTGCACACGCCGCCCACGCCGCCGGCACCACTTTTCCCTTCGCCGGAGTTCCCGCCGTCTCCATCGGCCCCATCACCAGCCAGACCCTGCGCGAACACAATTGGCTCCCAGCCGCAGAAGCGAACCCGCACGACATCCCCGGACTCATCGCGGCCATCGCCAGTCTTTTCCGGTAATTTGCAAAGTCTCGCGATTCTGAGACATGGGAAAGCTGGCCCGTTAACTCGTCCACGTCTTGTCTTTCGAGGTGCACAGCAGCTCCAGATTGCACGCGCTGCACTTCGGCTTGCGCGCATCGCACACCGCCCGCCCATGGTGAATGATCTGGTGCGAGAAGCGAATCCACCGCTCCTGCGGCAGGACCTGCATCAGTTCCTGCTCCACCTTCTGCGGCGTGTCGCTCTTCGCCAGTCCCAGCCGCCGTGCAATCCGCAGCACATGCGTATCCACCACCACGCCCTCGGCCTTGCCGAAGCACACGCCCAGCACCACGTTGGCCGTCTTCCGCGCCGCGCCCGGCACGGTAATCAGTTCCGCCAGCGTTTCAGGCACCTTGCCGCCAAACTCGTTCGTAATCTTTTGTGCCGCGCCCAGAATCGACTTCGCCTTGTTGCGGAAGAACCCCGTCGAGCGGATCAGCGCCTCCAGCTCCGCCGGCTTAGCCTTGGCCATCGCCGCCGGGGTAGGGAAGCGCCGGAACAGCTCCGGCGTCACCATGTTCACCCGCGCATCCGTGCACTGCGCCGACAGAATCGTCGCCACCAGCAGCTCCCATGGCGAGCAATGATTGAGCGCGCACTCCGCCTCCGGATACGCCTCATCCAGCCCCTTCAAAATCGCCGCTACCCGTTCCGGCGCAACATCGCCGCGCGCAGGCTTCCTCAAAGCTTTTGCTGAACTTGTCTTCTTAGCAGGCATGGTAAGGAGTGTAAATCTGCCAGCCCACGGAGGGAGCAGAGGCCTTCAGCCCCCGGAATCGAGCAACGATTCCTTCGGGACTACAGTCGTCCCTCCAGCCACCCGCTCAGCTTCTCCACCGGCAGCCGGATACCCAGAAAGAACTGCCCGAACAGCGCATACACCGCGCTTACCTCGTCGAATCGCATCTCGTAAATCAGCTTTTTGAAGACCACTGGGTCCTCGGCAAACAGGTCCACGCCCCACTCCCAGTCGTCCATGCCGATCGATCCCGTGATGATCTGCTTCACCACATCGCCATAGCGCCGCCCAATCAGCCCATGCTCGTGCATCATGCGCTGCCGCTCGGCAAAGGGGACCGAATACCAGTTCTTCTCCTCGCCACGCTTGCGGTCCATTGGGTAAAAGCACAGATACTTCGCCTCCGGCACCGCAGGCCACAGCCGCGACTTCATCGCCTCCGCGCCGCGCTTCATGCTCGCCTCGACTTCCGCATTCCACTCAGCGGAATGCATCGCAGCTCCCTTCGCCGCCGCAGCCTCATACGTCTTGCGCGTCGACTCGTACAGCCCCAACTCGACAACCGACACATACGAATGCTTCAGCTCCATAAAATCGGACAACGCTGTCTGCGCCAGCTCCAGCTCCACCTGGTTCAGCTCCTCCATCGATTTGCGAAAGTGCAGCAGAATCAGGTCACCCTTGTGTCCCAGTTGCGAAAACACTGCCGTCTGCACCGGCCCATCCGCGCCCGCGCGCTCCATCATCCTCAGCGCAGCCGCGGTATCGGCCGCAATGCGGCCACGCTCCGCAGCAGGCAGCGCCTTCCACGTCTTCCAGTCAAACCGGAAAAATTGATGCAACGTGCTTGATCCCTCAAGCGTCAAGGGAACCGGTGGAAACGCAGCAGAATCAGCCAATGGACGTACCTCAATTCTTTCCTGCAACACCCCTCATCCTAACAAAGCCGGATTGCGGACCTGCCGCGACAAAGCCGCGTGCCCGCGCCGCTTGCGGCCTTTATACTGGTTCTGTCCATGAGTGAACATATTCTCGCCGTTCTGGTGCGGTTCATCACGCAGGTCATCAGCCAGGGCGGTTACGCCGGCATCGTTCTGCTGATGGGGATCGAGTCGGCCTGCATCCCGTTGCCGTCTGAAATCATCATGCCCTTCGCCGGCTACGTCGTCTATCTCGGCCACATGAGTCTGTTCTGGGCCGCCACCGCCGGCGCCATCGGCTGCAATCTGGGCTCTGTCGTCGCCTACTGGATTGGCGCCAAGGGTGGCCGCCCGCTTGTCGAACGCTACGGCAAGTGGGTCCTGATGAGCCACCACGACCTCGACCGCATGACGTGGTTCTTTGAGAGGTACGGTTCCATCACCGTGCTGCTCGCGCGCCTTCTGCCCGTCGTGCGCACCTTCATCGCCTTCCCGGCGGGAATTGCCCGGATGCCACAACTCCGCTTCCACATCTATACTTTTGTGGGTTCCTGGCCGTGGTGTTTCGCGCTTGCCTATGCCGGCATGAAGCTCGGCGAGAAGTGGCACACCGATCCGCGCTTCGAGCAGGCCTTTCATCGCTTCCATCTTGGCGTTGAAGTCGCGCTGGTGGCGGGCATTGTGTGGTTTGTCTGGTCGCATCTGAGTCGCAGGGAGCGGCAGGCAGCCTGAGCTTTACAGAACGCAGCGGTCTGATTCTTTTTAGTCAGCAATTTTTTGATCGAAATGCAGCAGCAACCAAAGGAAGGGTAGGAAAAGCAATGGCAACTGAAGCGAAAGGCGGCCACAAGACTGCCGAAGCAGGGAAGATTGAGCCCGCCAAGGGCAAACTCGGTGTAATGGTCGTCGGCCTGGGCGCCGTCGCCACCACCATGATCGCCGGCGTTGAAGCGGTCCGTCGCGGGCTCGCCAAGCCGATTGGTTCCCTCACGCAAATGGGCACCATCCGGCTCGGCAAGCGGACTGACAACAAGTCGCCCCTCATCAAGGACTTCGTTCCGCTCGCCAAACTCGATGACATCGTCTTCACCGGATGGGACATCTTCGAGGACAACGTCTACGAGGCCGCTGCGCACGCCGCCGTTCTCGACAAAGAGACGCTGGCCCAGCTCAAGCCCTATCTCGAAACCATCAAGCCCATGCCTGCTGTCTTCGACCAGCACTACGTCAAGCGCCTCCATGGCACGCACGTCAAGAAGGGCAAGAACAAGCGCGACCTGGCCGAGCAGGTCGTCGCTGACATTCGCGCCTTCAAGAAGACCGTGGACCGCGTCGTGATGATCTGGTGCGGCTCGACTGAGATCTTCCTCGAACCCTCCGCGGTCCATCAATCGCTGGCTGCGTTCGAGAAGGGTCTTGAGGCCAACGACCCCGGCATCGCCCCGTCACAGATCTACGCCTACGCCGCACTCAGCGAGGGCGTACCCTTCGCCAACGGCGCGCCGAACCTCACCGTCGACGTCCCAGCCATGATCGAGCTCTCGAAGAAAAACGCCGCGCCCATCTGCGGCAAGGACTTCAAGACCGGCCAGACGTTCATGAAGACGGTCCTCGCGCCTGCATTCAAGACGCGCATGCTCGGCGTGCACGGCTGGTTCTCCACCAACATCCTCGGCAACCGCGATGGCGAAGTGCTCGACGAGCCGCAGTCCTTCAAGACCAAGGAAGAGTCCAAGCTGGGCTCGCTCGAATACATCTTCCAGCCCGAGCTCTACCCCGACCTCTACAAGGACATCTACCACAAGATCCGCATCAACTATTACCCCCCGCGCGGCGACGAGAAGGAAGCCTGGGACAACATCGACATCTTCGGCTGGCTTGGCTACCCCATGCAGCTCAAGGTCAACTTCCTCTGCCGCGACTCCATCCTTGCCGCGCCCATCGCGCTCGACCTGGTCCTCTTCCTCGACCTCGCCAAGCGCACACCGTCGCTCCAGTCCATCGGCATTCAGGAGTGGCTCAGCTTCTACCTCAAGTCGCCTCAGACCGCCGAAGGCCTCTACCCCGAGCACGACCTCTTCATTCAATCGATGAAGCTCAAGAACACGCTGCGCCACATCATGGGCGCGGACCTCATCACCCACCTCGGACTCGAGTACTACGACTAGTCCACAGCCGTGGCGCCGGCCTCTCCGGTCGGCGCCACAGCTTTTCTCTACACGTCCCGCCCGCGCAATCCCTCCTGCGATCGTGCAACCTCTTCTTCTGACCCTCTTCAAAATCCTGCATTAAGATCCCCTCGCACCTTGATGCGCTCACTTCGCGTGGTCCGGAAATCGAGTACCATGCGGAGGTACGATGTCCGCCGCAGGCCCACCTCCGGAGCACCCGATCCTCAGCGGATCCGTCCTTGTCCTGATTCAGTTCGATGTCTGTGAGGAGCTGCGCCTCGATCTCGTGCAGCAGGCCATCAGCGCGCGCACAATTCCGCAGCCAAGCATGAAACAGCCCGTTCCGGGTTACGTTCGCTACCATCGGCCTCCGGTCGTCGGCCCGCTGGAGCCACTCGTGTTGGAAACGGGCGAGCGTCTCGAAGGCGAAGTCAAATACTACGATTACGGCGTCGCCAGCGTCCTCTACCAGCTTCCGTTCACGGGCAACTGGGACGACCTCGTGCGCCTGGCCAGCCGCTGGGTGTGGGATGTCGATTTCGCCTCGCGCGTCGAGCCCGTCGTGCGCGCCAGGCTTGAGCGCATCGCTTCTGCCATGATCAAGCCCTCCTCGCGTTGGCTCAGTGAGGACTACTTCATCTTTCATCTGCGTGAGGCTGTCGGAGCACACAATGCAGCCGAACTCACGCGCGAACACGGCTTGCACATTGCGCAGGTCGTCCGCGGGGATGGGCTGCTGCTCTCGCAGGGCGAGGTGAATGAAGTCCTGAACTCACAGGTGTCCTACTATGCGGGTGATGTGGCCGTCATCGGCTGGAACGCGGCGTTCCTCTACGACACCACTGCCGGCGCTGACACATCGATTCAGCTCCTCGAGTATGCCAACTCGCAGTTGCTCGAGTTCCGGCATTACGACGAGGTGCTCACAGGAATCCTCGACAGTGTCTATGATCTGCTCGCCGAGAAGCGGGGATTCTTTACGCGCTGGGGGCTGGCCCGCTCCGCGCGGCGTCTCCACACCGTCCTGCTCGACGTCACCGAGCTCACCGAACGCGCGGACAATGCCATCAAGTTCCTCAGTGACATGTTTGCGGCGCGCTTCTACAAGCTGGCCGCTGCCAAGGTAGGTGTGCCCGATTACAAGGATCTGGTCTCGCGCAAGCTGCGCACTGCGGAAGATCTCTATCAGGACATGGTCGAGCAGTTCAACCAGAGCCGCGCCTTCTTCCTGGAGGCGACCGTCGTTCTCATCCTGCTCATCGAGCTCGTCTATCTGTTCAAGGGCCAGTTGTTCTGAAGCGTCCTCTACGCCGCCGCTTCGGCCAGCCGCCGCACCGTCAGCACTGTAATGTCGTCTTCCTGCCCAAACTCCTTCGCCGCATCGGCAATGTAGTACGCGGACTGATTGCTCAGGTTCTGCACGCGATCAAAGCCAAACAGCTCGCCTGTCGGCTTTCGCGCCTCCACCACGCCATCGGACAGCAACAGTAGACGATCTCCCGGATGCAGATACAGTTGCACTTCTTCGTAGGCTCCGTCCGCCAGCACACCCAGCGGCAGACCACCCGGCAACTGCACCTCCTGGCTGTTCAGGTAGGGCGACAGGTGCCCTGCATTCGCCAGCACCACCTCGCCATCCGGGCGCAGCAGCACCGCCTGGCACGTCGTCAGGCTCTCGCTGCCCGCCAGCACACGGTTCAGCGAATCCAGAATCTTTCCCGGTCGCCTCTCCGTCGTGTGCCGCAACGCGCCCATCAACATGGACACCCGCATCGCAGCCTGCAGGCCCTTGCCGGCTACATCGCCAACCACCACCAGCAGCCCGCCGTCCTCGGTCGATTGCACATGGAAAAAGTCGCCACCCACCTCCGTCGCCGGATTGTAGACCGAATCCACTTCAAATCCCGGCGTCTCCTGCCGCTCCTTCGGAATCATCAGCTCCTGCACGCTCCGCGCAGCAGCCAGTTCGCTGGCCGCGCGCTCCTGATCGCGCTGCACATGCAGGAAGCGCACAAAGATGATCAGCACAATCGCCAGCAGGCCCGCGAAATCAGCAAGCGACGCAAAGTGAATTGGAATCGGCCCCGCTTGCATCGTTAAAGGTGAGTGGTACGCCTGACCGTTCCAGCTCGTCAGGCTGCCGCTCAGAATTGGGTCCACTATTCCCACTATCGTCAGCAGCAGCGGAATCAGAAGCAGGCCAGCCTCAAAGTTCTTCCGCAGCGTCGCCATAATCAGCGTGGTAAAAATGAACGCGAACCACCCGATCATCCACGCCATGGCGGACAGCCACACCGCCGCTGTTACAAAGATCCACATCGCACTGTGGAAGCCGAACAGCAGCTCCAGCGTCGGTCCCACGCCCAGCAGAACGGGAGAGGTCCATCGCAACGCCGTGATGTACCAGCGACGTTTCAGAGAAAGAAACGCCACCAGAAACTCAAAGTAGAGATACGCCGAAATCACCACCAGCTGCATCACGGCCGAGCCATACCATCCCCGGTCCAGCATCGCCGTGCTTCCCGCCAGGTCGATAAAGGCGATGGGCACTTGCGTCAGCTCGTGCAGCGCGAGCCACAGATACTCCACATGCCCCTTCTGCGTCACATACAGCGCCAGCAGAAAAAACGTCAGCACGATCAAAAGAATCGCATTCACCAGCCGCGGCAGCCGCTCAAACAGGTTATGGGCCGACCACAGGTTCAGTTCCTCTTCCAGGTCCGAGCGGTCTCCCAGCTTCAGAGTCCGCGCCGTAAAGAAATTCGTGAACGCCGACAAGCCAAATGGAATGTAGATCGTTCTTGCCACCAGCGTCAGGTCTGTCTGCTCTTGTGGCACACCCAGGTCATAGACTCGGGTAATCTCCTGGAACATCTCCGGCGCGGCGCCATGCGGCCCCTCGGGCTCAATCTCTTTCCCGTTCGCAAACACTGTCACGCCCGGCCCGCCGGGATCAATCGACATCCCCGTGCTCGGAACCACCGGTACCGTAATCAGCAACGCCAGCGGCCCGTGCTGCGGCGGCAGCTTCACATGCAGCCGGAACCATACAAACGGCCTGCCGTGACCATGCTGGGCTTGGGGCGGTGGCCCCGGCTTCGACCCTCCTGCGCCTTCCGGGTGATCCAGATCCTGCAAGCCATCCAGTGAATCCCCCGAGCTCTTCACCGGCCACAGCGAGTCATCAAATCCAGGCCCGGCCGCGGCCTTGTTGCTGGTTACGCCTACGCGCCAGCCATGATCCAGCACCAGCGGTCCACCGAGCCGCGTCGCATCAAACAATACCTGCGGAACCGCCGGAGCATTCGCCCGGGCCGCCGGCAAGTGCTTCTCCGGCGTCAGCACGTTCGCAAGAGAGGCCTCGCCGCGCCGTTGCTGCGCTCCCGCCGCTACCGCCCAGCACACCAGCCCCGCCGCCACCGCGCTCCACAGCTTCCGTCGCACTCCACCCCTCCGCAAACTTTGTTCACAACTCTAATGCAGACGGCATCCTGCACCCAACAGGTACTCGCAAAGACCTCGTTTATCCGTTGTTTGAGCGCTGCCGGCTGACCCCGCCCATCGCCTGGCGCCTGTCACCCGTGCATGTGTTGAAATATTTCTTTGCCCTTCAAATCCACAGAGCCCATACTAGCGTCTAACGAACTGGAGCGAAGCGGGCTCCGCCGCGGGAGCTCTTCCGCTGGAGGTACACCATGAACTGGGCGCACTCTTATCTCAACCGCACTCTTGTGCTTGCCGCTGCCCTGGCTGTCCCCGCAGCCCTTCTTGCCCAGTCCACCGCACAACAGACCCCGTCCGCGCAGCCCGCCTCCACCGCGCCTGCCGCCACCGCTCCGGCACAGCCTCAGTCCGCATCAGCGCCTTCCGCTCCGGCGCAGGCACCCTCTGCTCCGTCTGCCCAGCAACCGGCGGCTTCCACCCCTTCGGCTGCCCAACCCGCTCCCGGAACTACCCCCGTCGCAGGCGATATTCCCGCTCCGCCCCCAGGCTCTGCGTCCGGCAAGAAAAACGGCAAAAAAGGGAAGGCACAGGACGACGACCCGGAGCCGGGAACAACACCCGTGAAGGGCGATGTCAAAGTCGATCCCGATAAGGTCGTTGGTGTCGGCACCGACATGATCAAGGTCAAGCCCGGCAGCATCGCAGACGTCAATGCGGTCGGCAACCGCGAAATCGGTGGCCGCGGCCTCGGCAACT
>JAGWML010000277.1 GCA_028873155.1 Acidobacteriota bacterium | reverse complement strand
GAATCGAGACCTGGGAAACCCGGCTATCGATTGTTTGCCTCTTAATTTTTACCGCCGGTGGGCTTTTCTAGAATGGCTAGAACCTTGTAGGTCTCCGACTGCTTCTTCTTTCCGTCGAGACTCACGACCCATTCAAGCTTGGCCTTGTCTCCGTGAAAGTCTGCTTCTATGTCCGTGACAAGGGGAACTAGGCAGCTTCGATGATTGCCGCGTGGACCTGCAAAGTGCTCCGCAAATTTGCTCTCGCAGTTTACGATTGCTCCGCGTCCGTCCGGCAGGAGGAGTGTGAGAGTGGCACCGCTGACGTGGTAGGGGACGAATTGAGGAGGCGTTGAGTAGCCTTGCGTGGAGCTATTCGCGTTACAGCTTGCACTATTATCGGTGGCCGTGCAGTTGGCAGAAGCGCTCGAATTCGAATTGAAATAGCCTGGAACGACGTAGGAGTAATCCGCCTCGTGGTCCTGCCGGTCAATTATTTTGACTTGGAGTTGCTGCGAATATGCTCCGATTGAGTACGCAAGGACGAAAATCGACGCAATGAGTTTCATTAGATATCTCCGAGTTAAGGCTATTGTTTTCGCAGAGTATGAGTCTATATGACATCGGGTCAATGAGGTTACTCTTGGTTGCTTCTCGGAGCAAGGTGTTGTGAAAGTTGTCAAAAGCAACCGCAGATCCTTCGCTGCGCTCAGGATGACAGATAGGGAGTGTGGGATGGTGGATGTATGGGCTGAAGCCCGTATTCTTCACCCCGTCGCGCGTCCGCAGGATTCCTGCCAAGTACAAAGGCCGCCCTTGCGGGCGGCCTTTTGATCTGGAGAACCAAGGATGAGTTGATCTTCTTCTTTTTCCACCCAAGCGAGCCTGGATGGGGAACCCTGCATTTCCCCGCCCTAACAAGTTAGGACGGGGCACCCACGATGCTTAGTCGCCGGCGACGGGCTCTTCGGCGGGCTGCTGGTTGCGGTTGATGGGGCTGGCGGCGTTGTTGGTCGCCGGACGAATCATATTGACCGAGACGATGCCATCCGCAGGAGGCTTTTCGCCGAGGACGTGCTCGCGGTAGAGCTGGGCCATCTTCGCGTTTTCGGCGTCGCTCTTTACCTTTGTATCGCGGGCGCGGATGCGCTCTTCGCGGGCATTCTTGGCGATGCCGAGGTTGTCGAGCGTGTGGTTGGCTTCAGAGTTGACGTGCTCCATGTTGAGCACGAGTTCGTGGCCGACGTGGGACATGCCGACCTTTTTGCCGCCGGCGAAGATCTCGTGACGGCCGTGCTCCTCATACCACTTGGTGAGGGTGGCGGTCATGTGCATCTTCTCGATGATGTTGCGCCAGCCGATGCCGGTGTTGTAGGCGCAGAAGCTGATTTCGCCTTCCTGCGTGGCGTAGGGGATGATGCACTGCTCGGTGCGGCGGAAGTCGTAGTTGAAGAGATCCTGGAACCACATGCCGGCGATGAAGAGGAAGTTCCAGCGGTCGGAGCGGCGCTTCTGGATATCTTCCATGGTGCGGTCGCCCTTGACGGAGCCGTAGTTCTTGCCGGTGGCGTTGAAGGTCTTGTCCATCTTCTTCAGCATGTCTGTAATGCGGAAGTGGGTGGGCGCCTGGAAGGGATCGTAGTTGCGCATTAGCGCCAGGCCGAAGCCGATGACGGAGAGCCACTTGCCGCGGGAGGCGTCATTGACCTTGGCGAGGTCTTTGGCGACCTGGTCCATGTGGAGGAAGGCGGTGACGGGCGCGGCTTCCTTGGTTTCCTTGTCGATCATCAGGGCCATGCCGATGCCGCAGTTGGGATGGCACCCGCAGGAGAGCTGACCCCACTCGGCTGAGGGCCCGTGGATGAGGTCGGCCCAGTCAGAGAAGGTGCTCATGAAGCTGATGGGGAACCAGTCGCGGGCGGGCTCGCCGAAGCCGCACTGGGTCTTGATGTCGTGGGCCATGTGCGAGAGGGTGTAGCGCTGGGCAAAGCGGCGCTCGTCGGAGATGTCCTCGTCGCGGCCGGTGAAGCTGACGGGCTGGAAGCTGAGGAAGCTGATCTTCTTGGGGTTGTCGAGGGCGAACTTGATGATGCGGCCCACCTGCTCGTTGTTGATGCCGTTGATGATGGTGGTGACGGGCACGATGTCGACGCCGGCTTCATGGAGATTGTTGATGGCCTGGAGCTTGACGTCGAAGAGGTTGCCGACCTTGCGGTGGGAGTTGGCGGCGTTGCCGATGCCGTCGAACTGGAGGTAGACGTAGCGGAGTCCAGCCTCAGCGGCGGCGCGGCAGAGCTCCTTGGACTTGGCGAACTCGATGCCGTTGGACGCGGCCTGGACGGAGTTGTAGCCGACCTTGCGGGCGTAGGCGACAGCGTCAAGGAAGTAGGGCGAGAGCGTGGGCTCGCCGCCGGAGAACTGCACGCTCATCTGACGCCGGGGCTTGATGTTCACGGCGTTGTCGAGCATGGTCTTGATCTCGTCCCAGGTGAGCTCATGGACGAAGCCGACCTGATTGGCGTCCATGAAGCAGGGATCGCACATCATGTTGCAGCGGTTGGTGAGGTCGATGGTGAGCACCGAGCCGCGGCCGTGGGTGACGGTGGATGTGCCGTGGTTGTGGAGCTTGTCCGAGGTGGCGCCGTGGGCGCGGATGTCGCGGCCGGGGAAGGACTCTTCAAGGTGCTTGAAGAAGGCCGGATCGATGGACATGACGTCTTCAAAGTGGCCGTGCTTGGGGCAGTCCTTGACCATGAGGATCTGGCCGTCGCGCTCGATGATCTGGGCCTTGATTTCGCCGACCTTTTCGTTGAGCAGGACTTCATGGGGCAGCTTGCCGTCGAGGATCTGCTGGCGGATCTCAGGGACGCACTTGGG
>JAGWML010000276.1 GCA_028873155.1 Acidobacteriota bacterium | reverse complement strand
ACGGATAGATCACATTCCGCGCGCCGATGCGCGTCCGCCCATCCAGCACCACGTGCGAAATCAGCCGGCACTCCTCGCCCAGCACCACCTCCGGCCCAATCGTGCAAAACGGCCCCACCGTGCAGGACGCCGGCACCACCGCGCCCGCCGCGACAATCGCGCTGGGATGAATGCTCACTCGCCCACTCCGCCCGGCGCCGTCTCAGCGGCCCGCGGCACAATCATGCACGTCAGCGTCGCCTCGCACGCCACCTTGCCGTCAATGAACGCCTTCCCCGCCATGCGTCCCGCGCGGGTGCGAAAGCTCAGCACGTCCACTTCAATGCGCAACTGGTCGCCCGGCACCACCTGCCGCCGGAACTTCGCGTTGTCGATCCCCGTGAACACCGCCAGCTTCGTCTGCCGGTCCGGGATCTCGGCCAGCATCAACACCGCGCCCGCCTGCGCCATCGCTTCCACCACCAGCACGCCCGGCATAATCGGATGCCCCGGAAAATGCCCCTGGAAGTACGGCTCGTTGATCGTCACATTCTTGATCGCCACTGCGCGCTTCGTGCGCTCAAACTCCACAATCCGGTCGATCAGCAAGAATGGGTAGCGGTGCGGAAGAAACTCCAGGATTTCCTGGATGTCAAACGTCATGCTCGGGCTCCACGCGGCATGCAGCCTTGCGCCGCACGCTCGTCAGCGATTATATCGGAGCCCGCATTCTCTCTAGTGCTTCTTGATCCGCTGCGCCCACGCGTCCGCGTTCCAGAAATCTCCCGGCAGGTCGCGGTTATACTCCACGTGCTCGGTATAAATCTGCCGTTCCTCATCGCCGTTCTTGTAGCGCGTAATGCTGAACGCCGTCGGCAGACCCTCCACCATGTGGTAGTCCTCATACTCCTCGGCGTCCGTGTTCTTGTCCTTGTAGACCGGGTCGCGCCACTCAAAGACCCGCTGCACCGGCAGGTGCGTCATCGCGTCCGCCTGAATCGTCACCGAGTCGTTCGCCGCCGAGATCAGCGTCACCTGGTCCACCAGGTGGCGATACTCAACCCGCTGCCCCTCGTAAATCAGAATCGTCTTCGGGTCATTCATCCACACCTTCACCGCCGTCTCAATCGAGTGGTCCCGCCGCCGCAAAAACTCATCCTGCTGATCCTTCGGCAGCGCCTTCTTGCCGCGATAGGTCACCTCCCACCCCTCGCGGCCCACATAAAACTGCAGCACATCGCGGTGCTTCGTGTATTCAATTCGGTCATGATCCGGCCACTGGTGAAAATCCCAGAACTGCGTCGTCCCCAGGTCCGGCTGGCCCTTGAAGAACGCGGCAATCCGCCCCTGCCGCATTTCATTATTTACGTTCAGCCAGAGAGGCCCGCCCAGTGCGTTCACCATCGCAAACAGCACATCGTGCGCCTTCTTTGCGTTCCCGGCGGCCGCATCGTCTGCCGGCTCGGTCCGCATCTTCACCGGCACAGCCAGCAGCGCCGCCAGCGCCAGCCATCCCACTCTGCTCACACTCCGCCGCTGCCTGCTCTTCATCCGTGTCCTTTACCCCACCAGAACCGCGCCGCCGTTCACGTTCAACACCTCGCCGCTGATGAATCCTGCCAGCGGCGTGCACAGAAACAGCACCGGTCCTGCAATCTCCCGCGCCGTCGCCGCCCGTCCCACCGGAATCCCTTCCAGAATCCGCGGCCCCAGCTCAGGATCGTCCAGCGCCGCCGCGCTCATCTCCGTCGCAACCCAGCCCGGCGCCACGCAGTTCACCCGGATCCCCCGCGGCGCCAGCTCGCTCGACAGGCTCTTCGTCAGACTGATCAGCGCGCCTTTCGTCACGGCATAGTCCGCATGGTTCGCCTCGCCGCGCTGCCCCGCCGTCGAGCTGATTAAAACAATATGCCCCCGCAGCCCGTCCACCTCCGTCGCCGGCGGACCCTGCAGCTCCATCTGTGTCACCGCCGCCTGCGCCAGCCCGAACACGGAGTCCAGGTTCACTCCCAGCGTCCGCCGCCACTGCTCCTCGGTCATCAACTCAATCGGCATCTCCTCATTGGGCCAGATGCCGTGATTCGCAACCAGCGCGTCCAGCCGCCCAAAGGCCTTCACCGCCGCGCCCACCAGCGCCCGTCCGTCCGCCGCGCGGCCCAGCTCCTGCTCCACCGCCACGCACTGCCCCGGCCCGCCGCACTCCGTCATCAGCGCCAGCGCCTGCTCCCGCGCCTGCCGGTAGCTGAAAACCACCCGCGCGCCAGCCTCCACAAACAGCCGCACCGCCTCCGCGCCAATCCCGCGCGACCCGCCCGTAATCAGCGCCACCTTCCCGTCCAACCGCAGCGAAACTCCCGTCATAGGCCCAAACTAATCCATCCCCCATCCCCTGTCGAGTCCGTGCCTTCCATCTCGATAGGACACACAGCCCAGCGATCCTTCTGTAATCAAATGCCACCGCGGCGGCTGTCTCCTCCTTCAACGCGACAATGTATTTGATGTGGCAGCCGAGCATCCCCTCAACCTCGGTAATTCCAGTCCCTCTCGGGTACATCGATTGGCAATGGTCAGGGGAAGCGGTACAAAATGGGGGAACGTTGTCCTTCGAACAACCGCCTGCGAGCCCGACCGCTTCGGTCTTCAAGTCCAGCACCAGCTATCTGCCACACGGGACCATCGTAACAATCCCCGGGAATCCGCCCTGCGGCCTAAACTTTTAGCGAAAGGAAATGAAGTATGCGGCTAACCAGAAGCCTAATTCTCCTCTCGATGTTCGCGGCCTGTTGCACTACTCTTCTGCCGGCAGCGCAGCAGCCGGTCATCACCATTGATTCCAAGACCCAGGCCGTCAAATTGGGCCAGCCGATCTACATACACATCGTCCTGA
>JAGWML010000038.1 GCA_028873155.1 Acidobacteriota bacterium | reverse complement strand
ACGGGCGCGGCGTGGTGGGCATGGTGGTATTGTCGCCGACACGAGCGACGCTGCGCGCGCCTACTCCTCGTCGCGGAACATGGGGTGCGGGATGAGGTGGCGGTAGTCCTCCTGGTGCGCGTCGTCGAGGCAGGCCTCGATGATGCGGTGACCGAGCGGATCGAGTTCGGACACTTGAAACTGCCGCAGTTCGCGGGCGAAGAACTCGCGCCACAGGCGGCTGCCCTCCTCGTAGATATCGGCGCCGCCCTGGAGCTGCTCTTCGACGTGAAGAAAGACACGGGGAATCATCGAGCCCTCGACGCGAATTTGGCTGGGGATGTAACCGAGCAGCGGGCAGATTGCCTCGTCCACCTGCTCGCGGCCGAAGCGTGCGCTGCCGCGGCGGGCGAGATACTCGCGCGCGATCCACTCCGCCATGAAGCCGACCTTCCACACGCCAATGTACTGGTTGGGGATGAGGACGTAGCGCGTCTCAGGGGTTTCGACGATCTGGCGGAGGAGCAGGTTGGCCTGATCGACGCGGCGGCCGGTGGCGAAGGCCCAGTAGGAGCCGACGCCCTCAGACTGCATCTCGCGCGATTTCTGCGTCTGGATGCTGGGGTTGGCGTGGCCGCGCGGGGCAACAAGCCGCCACAGCCAGGCGAGCGCGGGGCTGAGCACGTGCAGCATGCCGAGGATGCCGTAGAGCGGGCTGTCGCGATGCGTAGGCGGGCAGCGCACGCCGAAGCTGCGTACATCCACGGCGCGCGTGCCGGTGAGGATGTCCTCGATCATGCGGCGCGGCAGGATGACGCGCGGAGTGGGGCAGAGCTTGCCGGGCGCGTCCTCGACGTGCTCCCACGTGAGGCCGGTGCCGCCGGGGACGATGTAGTGGTTGAGAAAGATGAGCGGCTCAGGCGGATCGATACAGAGGCGCTCGAGATTGGGCGCAGTGCCATAGCGGCGAATGTGGTCGACGCGGACGAACCATGCATTTTCCGCATCGGCGATGGTGAGGCGGCCGCTCGTGCCCTGGTAGCTGGGGTGGGCGCAGGCCATGTCATCGGCGATGGGGCGCAGGTGGCAGGCCTCGGGCAGGTTGAGGGTGCGCTCCTCCTGCGTGATGACGTTGCGGCCGATGAGCAGGCGTCCGTCTTCCATGCGGTGGATGTGCTCGGTCATCTCGCTCTTGCCACCGCCGCTGGCCCCCTCGTGCATCAGGACCAGTTGATTTTCGTAAGGCGTGACAACGGCGACGGCGGCGCAGTGGTTGGTGGTCCAGCCTTCGCGCTCGCCGCGGTCCAGCAGCATGGAGTAGACGCCTTTCTTCGCGCTGGGGCCGGGGTAGAGGTTGTAGGCGAAGATCTCCTGATGCGTGGCGGTGCGGTCATGCACGACGACCTGGCGGCCGCCGAAGTGGGTGTGACGGAACGGGGGAGCGACAAAGAGCACGCCGCCGGTGACGCGGAAGGTGGCTGGCACGCGGCTGCGCGGGATCATGCCCTGCAGGTCGGCGAGCGTGGCGGCAAAGAAGGCGGCGGGGCGCGGAGCAATCAGTAGCGAGCCATAGCCGAGCGCGTCCGTGCCCGCGTAAAACGGAACCACGACCAGCTCCTGCGTCTTGAGCCAGTCGAGCGTCTGGCGGCGGGTTGCGTCAAACTGCTCTCCGAAGCGGTCCTCGTAGCGCGGCTTGTCCGTGGGCAGGTTGTCGCCGATCACCATGGCGTCGGGATCGCGGCGGCGCATCGCGGGGTCAGGGAAGTTGATGGCAAGGCCGTTGCGGGCCTTGGTGATGACGGCTTCAACGATGCGGCCGATGCCCTCGGCCTGGAAGACGGCCTCATAGACGCCATGGTCCTCACGATTGCCGTGCCGCCAGTCGGTCGAGCCGGTCGCGCGGCCCAGCGACCAGTCGAGCAACTGATGGCGATCCTCGGGAACCTGCACGAGCGGCGCAGCGGCCAGCACTTCGCGCACGTGCGCGGGCAGGTCCGTCTCCGCCCACGCGGATTGGAAATCGATGAGAGGTTCACTGGCGGCGGCGATGGTCATGGAGACTCGCTTTCCGTGGCCGGGAGTGTTCAAGGCCGTGGTGTGAATTTTCAGGATGCGCTCAGAATGGGTTGAGCGCCAGAGAGATCACAAGGTTTTTATCGCAGAGAGCAGGATAACTGGCAGTGCGCTGCGTCACAGCGATGAAAAATACTCGCGTGCAAGGGCGAGCGCTTCATCGGCGGTGTGGATGGCGCCTTCAAGCTGGGCATCCTCGACGGCATGAAGGATTTGCTTGAACTGCGGGCCGGGCGTGTAACCGGCGGCGATCAGGTCGCGTCCGGTGAGCAGTGGCGCGGGGCGCACGGTCTCTTCCGGCATAGCCGCGAAGCGCCCTCGGACAAACTCCCAGTTGTCGAGGTTGCCGCTCGCGGCGAGGCAGTCCATCTTGTGCAGCGCGAGGTGCTCGTCGAAGTGGTCGAGGCGGAAGAAGCGCTTGAGCGTGGAGGCCTTCATCCGCGGCGCATCCATAAAGCGCATGTGGTGCTCGACGAGCGCGACAATCTGCGCAGTCTCGTCATTGGAGAAGCGGAAGCGGCGGCAGATCTCGGTGGCGATGGCCATGCCGATCTCCACGTGGCCGTCGAAGCGAATCCGTTCGGCCCTGCGAAAGGTCGCAGGCTTGCCGATGTCGTGGAGCAACGCACCCCAGGCGAGAGTGAGCGAGCAGCCGGGCTCGAGCTGCGCGAGCAGCAGCAGCGTGTGCGTCCACACGTCGCCCTCGGGATGGAACTGCGGCGGCTGCTCCACGCCCTTCATGCGGGCCACTTCGGGCAGGACGTGGACGAGCAGACCGGTTTCGTCGAGGAGTTCGAAGGCGTGCCGGGCGAGGCCCTCGGTGAGCATCTTCGTCAGTTCGTCGCGCACACGCTCGCGGCTGACGGCGTGGATTCGAGCGGCGAGGTGGCGCATGGCGGCGTGGGTGGCCGGTTCGATGCTGAAGCCGAAGCGTGCGGCAAAGCGCACCGCGCGCAGCAGGCGCAAATGGTCCTCTTCAAAGCGGCGCTCCGGGCGGCCGATGGCGCGTACGATGCCCGCATGGAGGTCGGCGAGGCCTCCGACATGGTCAATCACATCTGCCTGGAGTTGCTCCGGGTCGGCAAGCGGCTGCTCCAAAGGCCCGCCTCCACGCAGTGGATCGAGCAGCAGGCCGTTGATGGTGAAGTCGCGGCGCTCGACATCCTCTTCGGCACTGAGGGTGTAGCGCACCTCGTCGGGTCGGCGGCCATCGGAGTAGGCGCCATCGGAGCGGAAGGTGGCGACCTCCGTGGGTTTGTGACTGGCGGGTTCGGGCTGGCCGGGCTCGATCTCGTGTGCCACGAGCACGACGCCGAAGTGCGCGCCGACAGCGAAGGTGCGCGGGAACATGTCGAGGACGACTTCCGGTCGGGCGCTGGTGGCGATATCGTAGTCCCCGGGCTCGCGGCCAAGGAGCAGGTCGCGCACGCAGCCGCCGGCGAGATAGGCCTCATAACCCGCGGCGCGCAGCGTGGCAAGGATGTGGCAGGCGGCGTCGAACTGGGGCGAGGCGGGCATGGGTGCTGAGAGTATTGTCGCGCGATTCGGGGTAAAGGTTCGAGGCCGGTAGACTGGAGATATGGGTCAGAGTGGCAAGAGCGGCCTGATTCTCGGCATTGAGTCGTCGTGCGACGAGACCGCTGCGGCCGTCGTAGAGCGCGGGGCGCGAACGCTGTCGTCGGTGGTGGCGTCGCAGATTGCGACCCATGCGCGCTATGGCGGCGTGGTGCCGGAGCTAGCCAGCCGCGAGCATCTGCGCGCGATTGTGCCGGTGGTGCGGGCGGCGCTGGCCGAGGCGGGCGTGACGCTGGCCGATCTGGACGCGATTGCGGTGACGAGCGGGCCGGGGCTGGCGGGCGCGCTGCTGGTGGGGATTACCTACGCGAAGGCGCTGGCGTATGCGCAGGGGCTGCCGCTGGTGGCGGTGAATCACCTGGAGGGGCATATCCACGCGGTGCTCCTGAATCTGCGGGAAACCGCGAACGATGCGCTGGACGCGCCGTCCCTGGCGCTGGTGGTTTCTGGCGGGCACACGCACCTGTATCTGGCGGAGCCGGTGAGCGGGACGTGGCACTATCGGCTGGTGGGGCGCACCCTGGACGATGCGGCGGGCGAGGCCTATGACAAGGTGGCGAAGCTGCTGGGGCTGGGCTATCCGGGCGGGCCGTGGATCGACACGCTGGCGCAGTTTGGCGATGCGCGGGCGGTGCCCTTCAGCTTTGCGCAGGTGAAGACGAAGGCGCACCTGACGGGCAAGACGCCGCGGACAAAGGCCGCGAAGACGGCGCCAATTGCGGCGCTGGATCCACATCTTCTGTTCTCGTTCAGCGGTATCAAGACAGCGGTGCTGCGCTATGTGGAGTTGCATGGAATGCGCGAGGAAGCGCAGGCGCGTGTGCCGCGGATGCTTGCGCTGGGTCGGACACCAGCGACGCGCGAGGAGGCGCTGGCGCTGTGTCCGCAGCCGGTGCTGGACCTGATTGCGAGCTTCCAGCACGCAGTGGTGGGCGACCTGATGAAGAAGACCTTTGCCGCGGCGGAGGCGCTGGGCGCGGCGCGGATCCTGGTGACGGGCGGCGTGGCTGCGAACCGCGAACTGCGGGAGCGCTTCACGGCCGAGGCAGAGCGGCGCGGGCTGGCGATTGCGTTCCCGACGCAGGCGCTCTCCACCGACAATGCGGCGATGATTGCGGCGGCGGCGTGGCCGCGCTTCGCAGCCGGCGAGTTTGCGCCCGAAGACCTGACGGCGGACCCGGCGCTCGCGCTGGGCCGTTGAGCCGCGCGCAACGTGAAAAGATGCATGAATGCATTCGGAAAATCTTTCCCTCTTTGGGTAGATTTCGCGCGCAATTTTTACAATTCGAGCAAAATCTGCACTGTGAACAAGGCGTCCTATCTGTGAAAAAGCATCTAATTCGCCACTAGATATGTGATATAAATCACTTCCCGTTTTGGCCATTTAATTGCTTAATAGTTACCTAGGAGTAAGGTGCAGTCCACCAGCGCAGTACGTTAACCCCGGGCCCAGTCGCTGCCGATGACGACCTTGCGGAAAGGATTCTGCATGGCGACCCAGGCGATACGAAAACAGGAGACGGAATTGGCGCACGCGCCTGCATATTCAGGGTCCCTGACCCAACTGCTTGAGTTCATCGACCGGGAGGAACTGGTCGAAAACAATAAGTTGGGTGTCTCCACCGGCAAGGCGCTGGGTGGGGCGAAGAGCGTCCTGGTCGCGCTGGGTCTTGAAGGCGGCGTGGTGATGGCCGTTTTCTTTGTGTGGCAAATCGTCCGCAGTATGCGGTAACTGAATTTCAGCCCTCCCCCCTTCTTCGCCCGCCGGCTGGCGAGCAGCACTCTTACCGCTGCATGGCCCCGGCGGGCTTCTTGCATCCACGTCCTCTGCCTCATCCGGTACACTGCTCGCAACCTGATTGGTCCTCCTGAGGTAGCCTGCGGATGTCCCAGCTGTATGTTGCTGTTCTGGCGGTCATTGTCGTTGTGTTGCTGACCGTCGCGCTCTATCGCGCCGCGCGTGTCAAATCCAAAGCAGATTACCTGGTGGCCGGGCGCTCATTGCCCGCCGTTGTGCTGGTGCTCACGTTGCTCACCTCGTGGATCGGCGCGGGGTCGCTCTTTGCCGGGGCGGAAAATGCCTACCGCAACGGCTTCGCGGCGCTGTGGCAGCCGGCCGGCGGCTGGCTGGGTCTGCTGCTCATCTATTTCATCGCGCCGCGCGCACGCAAATTTGCACAGTTCACGCTGCCAGACCTCCTGGAGGCGCGCTACAACCAGACGGCGCGCGTGCTCGGCACCTTTGCGATTCTCTTTGCGTATGTGGGCATCACCAGCTACCAGTTCAAGGGCGGCGGGAACGTACTACATCTGATTTTTCCCGACACGGTGACACCGGAGCTGGGCACCTACATCGTGGCCGTGTTTGTGATTGTCACGACGGCGCTGGCGGGGATGTCCTCGGTGGCCTACATGGATGTGGCGATCGGCTCGCTGGTGACGGTGATCTGCATCGCGGCCACGCCAATGCTCTTTCACAGCGCGGGCGGATGGGCGGGGCTGCATGCAGCGCTGCCGCCCACGCACTTTCAGGCGCTGGGCAACCTGAGCTTCCTGCGGGCCATGGAGTTTCTGGTGCCGACGCTGCTGCTGATGCTCGGCAACCAGGTGATGTACCAGAAGTTCTTCTCGGCAAAGAGCGAGCGCGACGCCCGCCTATCCGTCGTGGGCTGGATCGTGGGCACGGTGCTGCTGGAGACGCTGATTGTGGCGATTGCGGTCTTCGGCTCGGCGCTCTACCCCACAGGCGAGGCGGCGCGCCAGCCGTACGAGATTATTCCCTACACGGCACGGCACGGGCTTCCGGCGCTGATGGGCGCTCTGCTGCTCGGCGCGGTGTTTGCCAAGGTCATCTCGACCGCGTCGAACTATCTGTTTTCGCCGGCCACGAACCTGATCCAGGACGTGTTCGTGCGCTACATCGCGCCCGATGCCTCAAACAAGCGGGTGCTGATTGTCTCGCGGCTGGCCGTGGTGCTGCTGGGCTGCTGGGCGCTCTATCAGGCGGTCTACGCGCAGAGCATTCTCGAAAAGATGCTGTGGGCCTACACGATCTACTCGGCTGCGTTGACACCGGTGGTGCTGGCGGCGTTCTACTCGCGGCGCGTGACGGCGTGGGGCGCGGTAGCGGCGATTGCCGCGGGCACGGCGGTGACGCTGGCGTGGGACGTGCCGGGCGCGAAGACCATATTCCCGCCGATCCTGGCCCAGCGCGACGCCATCTTTCCCGCGCTGCTTGCGGCGGTGCTGGCGATGATCGTGGTGAGTCGCTTTACCCCCCCGCCCACGCCACAGCAACTGGCGCAACTGAGCGACTGACAACGCGACTGGCGCGTCTCACCGTGACGCCCTGCTGCGTGGCGCGATGCCCTACACTGTTTTTTGGACCGCACGATGCCAACACGCCCCTGCTGGGTGGAGATTCGCACCCGGATTCTTGAAGACAATTTTCGTTTCCTGGCCGGCCTGGCTGCGCCGCACGCCGAGCTGCTGGCTATTGTGAAGGCCAACGCCTACGGGCACGGGCTGGAGCTGTGCGCGCCCGCGGCGGTGCGCGGCGGCGCGCAATGGCTCGGCGTAACCAGCGTGGAAGAGGGCGTGGCTGCGCGCGCGGTGTGCCCTGATGCGCACCTTCTAGTCATCGGGGGGGTCTTTCCCGGTCAGGGCGCGGAGGCGGTGCGGCACGCATTAGCTGTGGTGGCGTGGGAGCCGTGGCAACTGGATGAGCTGGAGAAGGCGGCGCGCGCTGCGGGCGGCGCCATCGCTGTCCATCTCGAAGTGGACACGGGAATGAGCCGCCAGGGTGTGGCGCCCGGCGCGCTGGCTCCGCTGCTGGCGCGCTTCGGCGCCGGGTCACTCCTGCAACTGGACGGCGTGATGACGCATCTCTTCGCCGCTGATGAAGCAAATGGCCTCGTGACGGCGGAGCAACTGGCGCAGATGCGCGGTGTGCTGGCCACCGTGGCCGCGGCCGGGCTAAAGCCCGCGTGGCTCAATGTGGGCAACTCTGCGGCGCTGCTGGGCGGGCAGGCTGAGACGATTGGCCCCTTGGCGGCGGAGCATGGCATGCACGCGTTGCTGCGGCCGGGGCTGGCGCTCTACGGACTGGTGCCTGAATACGATCCGGCGTTCGAGGCAGAGCCGCGGACGCTGACCGAAGCGCGTCAGAAGTTGCGGCCCGTGCTGAGCTGGAAGTCGCGCGTGGTGACCGTGCGCGAGGTTCAGCCCGGAGCCGTGGTGGGCTATAACGGCACGTTTGTGGCGACGGAGCCGATGCGGCTGGCGCTGGTCGCGGCGGGCTATGCAGACGGATTAGACCGCAGGCTGGGCAACCGCTTCAGCCTGCTGGTGCGCGGCCAGCGCGCGCCCCTCGTGGGACGCGTCAGCATGGACCAGGCTGTGCTCGATGTAACAGAGATTCCTGAAGTGGCCGTGGGCGATGAGGTGGTACTGCTTGGCTCGCAAGGCGATCAGACGATCTCTGCATTCGACCATGCCGCGGCAACAGAGACGATACCGTGGGAGATCTTCACGCGGATTGGGCCGCGCGTGACGCGCTTCCCGGTTTAGCAGGTCTCGCCGGCGATACCGATGGCGCGCTCGCTGCCTTGCGAGCCTGAGATGGCAAGACCCGCTGCGCCCGTGACGGCCTCGATCATCGCTTCCTTGCCCATCGCGGAGTTCAACAGCACGTGGTACAGGCTGCGCGAGCACCAGTCCTGCTGGTAGAACTGGCGAATGGCGGCGGCGCGGCGCTTGTCAAAGGCGGCGAGGAGCTGGTCGGCATGCTGCGCCTGGTTGGGGAACGCCTTCTGAAACCACTCGCGCTTGGCGCGTGCCGTGGCGTAGACGAAGACGTGAAAGCAGCCTGGATGACAGGCGAGAGCGCAGGCCGCGCCGCGGCCCACGATGACGCAGTTGCCGCCCTCCGCGGCTTTCACGATCTCGTCGCGGATCAGCTCGAACATGCGTTCGGAATCGAAGACCTGCTCATCGCTGAGGCCAGCCATGGGAAATGCCACGTCATGCCAGAAGATCTTGCCGTAGCGGTAGTACCAGGGGTCGAGGCGCTCGTCGAAGCGCGAGGCGAGCTCGGGGCTGACGCCGGCCGTGCGCGCCGCACCCTCCACCAGTTCTGCATCAAGGAGCTTCCAGCCGAGGCGTTGCGCCAGATCGTGGGCAAATTCGCCGCCGCGGGAGCCATACTCTCGCTCTACTGTGATGATCCTGACCGGAGCCTGCATCGTTTCGACACCTCCGACAGTGGCAGCATACAACGGACAGGCCCGGAAAAGACAAGAGTTGCGGGAAGGGCGGTTGTTGCCCGATGAAATTCCGCTACCCCCGGGCCCTGCTGGAGAGTCCAAAGAAGTATCATCGAAAGAGCGGAGTTTTCGTATTTGCTATGAAAAAGATTGTTGTAAGTGGGCTTGTTGTTCTTGTTTCCTGTGCGTTGTTTGCTCAAGGCTCCTCGACCACGCCGGTTGCCACCCAGACTGGGGTCACCACGACAGCATCGCCAGAGGTGGAGCAGTTTCAGAGCCTGGAAAATAAGTGGTCCGATGCAGTGAACGACCGCGACCAGTATGCGCTGGAGTTGATCTTGTCGCCGCTGTTTGTGGACGTGGCGGCAACGGGAGACATCACGACGCGGAACCAGCAGCTGGCCAATCTCATCTCCACCGACGACAAGACGATGACGCTGGAGCAGAAGGTCATCACGGTGCGCATGCTGGGTGATACGGCCGTGGCGAACGGCACCTACCTGCTGCACCACAAGGCGAACTCAGGCCAAGTGGATGAGAAGGGCGTCTTTACGCACGTCTATGAGAAGGTGCGCGGAAACTGGCTGTGTGTGAATTCGCAACGGACCACACTGCGCGAGGACTCGCCGGGAAAGCAGAAGAAGTCTGCGAATGCCGAAGGACTTTTCCATCTGCCGCTGTTCTCCAGGAGCGACAAGAAGGACCAGTAGCCGCTCGGCGACGTGCTGAGATCTAACTGGCGCGCCGAGCCTGTGCCTGCAGGCGAATCGACACATGCACCAGGCTGAGCGCCGCTGGCGTAACCCCGGGGATGCGGCTGGCCTGGCCGATCGTGCCGGGGCGCACGCGTTCCAGCTTCTCGCGCATCTCGCGGCTCAGGCCGCTGATGACGCCGTATTCCAGCCACTCCGGGATGGCGACCGACTCCGCGGCCTTGAGCTTGTCGATGGCCTTCTTCTGCTGTTCCAGATAACCGGAAAACTTGATCTCGGTTTCGACGGCGCGGGCTTCGTTGCGGAGCACGGCGGCATCGACGCTGCCGTGCGTGTCGAGTCGGTCGGCCCAGCTCGCGAGCAGCGGCTCCTGCTTCATCTCTTCGCGCAGGACGTGCAGGACCGGCTCGATGCCGACCTCGGGGCGCTTGAGGAGCTGCGCCCAGCTCTGACCTGCGACCGCGGTTAGCTCGCCCAGGCCCACGGCGGGCAGGCGCTCGAGCGCAACCTTGCCCGTAGTGAGCAGGCGCTGGAGCGCGGCCATGCGCGCCTGCTTCTCTTCGTAAGCAGCCCACGCTGCATCGCGGATGAGGCCGAGGCGGCGGCCGTGCGGCGTGAGGCGGCGGTCGGCGTTGTCAATGCGCAGATGCAGGCGAAACTCCGCACGCGAGGTGAACATGCGGTAGGGCTCGTTCGTCCCCTTCGAGATCAGGTCGTCAATCAGGATGCCGGTGTAGCCTTCCGTCCGGTCCATGGTGAAGGGCGGCTCGCCCTTGAGCCACAGGGCGGCGTTGATGCCGGCCATGATGCCCTGGCAGGCTGCCTCCTCGTATCCACTTGTTCCATTAATCTGCCCCGCGAGATAGAGGCCCTCCATCGACTTGACGCGCAGCGCGCGGTCCAGCTCCGTCGCGTCCACTGAGTCGTACTCAATGGCATAGCCGGGGCGCAGCATTTCCGCGTCTTCGAGGCCCGGAATGGAGCGCACAATCTGCCACTGGACTTCCATCGGCAGCGAGGTGGACATGCCGTTGACGTAGACCTCGTGGGTGTTGAGGCCCTCGGGCTCGAGGAAGAACTGGTGCTGCGTCTTGTCCGGGAACTTGACGATCTTGTCTTCGATGGATGGGCAGTAGCGCGGGCCCACGCCTTCAATCTGACCGGAGTACATCGCCGAGCGGTGGACGTTCTCGCGGATGATGCGCAGCGTTTCCGGCGTGGTGAACGCGATATGGCAGCTCACCTGCGGCTGGACGATCGTGTGCGTCCGGAAGCTGAAGGGCGTGGGGTCCAGGTCGCCGGGCTGCTCCTCGAACTGCTCCCAGCGGATGGTGCGCCCGTCGAGGCGCGGCGGCGTTCCAGTCTTCAGGCGGCAGGTGCGCAGGCCAAGGCGACGCAGCGCTTCGCCCAGCAGGACCGATGCGGGCTCGCCGCTTCTCCCTGCAGGGTAGCGCTCTTCGCCGCAGTGGATGAGGCCGTTGAGAAAGGTGCCGGTGGTGATGATGGTGGCCCCGGCGATGAGTTGGCGGCCATCGCGCAGCTTGAGGCCGCGGACGCGCCTGTGCGGGCGCTCGGGGCGAGAAAGCTCGGTCAGTCCGTCGATCCCTTCAGTCCCTTCGCCCCTCGTCCCTACGTCCCCGGTCCCTATGCCCCCGCTCACTGGTCCCTCTTCCATCACTAGATCCACCACCTCTGCCTGGCGGATATGCAGTCCGGGCTGGGCTTCGAGGACTTCGCGCATCTTGACGCGATAAAGCTGCTTGTCGCACTGGGCGCGCGGGCTCCAGACGGCAGGGCCGCGCGAGGTGTTGAGCAGGCGGAACTGGATGCCGACGGCGTCGGCGACCTCGCCCATGATGCCGCCAAGCGCGTCAACCTCGCGGACGAGATGGCCCTTGGCCACGCCGCCGATGGCGGGGTTGCAGCTCATCTGCGCAATGAGATCGAGGTTCATGGTGATGAGCGCGGTCTTCAGGCCCATGCGCGCAGCAGCCATGGCGGCCTCGCATCCCGCGTGCCCGGCGCCGACGACAGCCACGTCGTAGTGTTCGGTAAAAGCCATGCAAGTTCCATTGTACGGATGCGCCGAGTGTCAGCGACGGGCTGCGGTGCCCCAGGTCAAGCGATCCATCCAATGTGAAAGGCCCACCGGTGAGGTGGGCCTCTCATGTTCTTGCGATTTCGATACGCTCCGCAATCGGCGCAGCGAGCGGATACCTGAGGAAAGAAAGCAGCGTTTACTTCCCGATCACCTTCGCCAGCTCTGCGCCGATCTCCGCCGGGGACACCACCACGTGAATCCCCGCTTCGCGCATCGCCTTCATCTTTCCGGAAGCAGTGCCTTCTCCGCCGGAGATGATCGCGCCGGCGTGGCCCATGCGGCGTCCCGGGGGCGCCGTCTGTCCGGCGATGAAACCGACCACAGGCTTCTTTACGTGCTCCTTGACGAACGCTGCAGCCTTCTCTTCGTTGGTGCCGCCGATTTCGCCAATCATGATGATCGCCTCGGTGCCGGGGTCGTCGTTCAGCAGACGCAGTGCGTCAATGTGCGTCGTGCCGATAATCGGGTCGCCCCCGATGCCAATCGCGGTGGACTGCCCAATGCCGCGTTGCGTGAGCTGATGCACCGCCTCATACGTCAGCGTGCCCGAGCGAGAAACAATCCCCACGCTTCCCTGCTTGTGAATGCGCCCCGGCATGATGCCGATCTTCGCCATGCCCGGTGAAATCACGCCAGGGCAGTTCGGCCCGATCAGCCGCGACTGCGAAGTCTTTAGCTTCGCCCAAACCTTCACCATGTCCAGCGTCGGAATGCCCTCGGTGATGCAGACAATCAGCGGAATCCCCGCGTCCTCGGCTTCGAGAATCGCATCGGCCGCAAATGGCGGCGGCACAAAAATCATCGTCGCGTTCGCGCCCGTCTTTGCCACCGCATCGGCCACGGTGTTAAACACCGGCCAGCCTTCATGCGTCGTTCCGCCCTTGCCCGGCGTCACTCCGCCGACCACATTGGTGCCGTACTCCGCGCAGCCCTTGGCGTGAAACGTGCCTTCCTTGCCGGTCAGGCCCTGCACAATGAGTCGAGTTTCTTTATTCACGAGAACGGCCATGTTAAGCCACCGCCTTTGCCGCGGCTGCTACCACCAACTCTGCCGCTTCTTTCATCGTTGCGCCCACCTGGAAGTTCAATCCCGATTCGGCGAGAATCTTCCGGCCTTCCTCGACATTTGTGCCTTCCAGACGCAGCACAATCGGCACCTTCACATTCAGATTGCGCGCCGCTGCCACCACGCCGGTCGCCAGCCGGTCCACACGCAGAATGCCGCCAAAAATGTTGATGAAGATCGCCTTCACGTTCTTATCGCTCAGCAGAATCTCAAACGCATGCTCAATCTGCTCCTGCGTCGCGCCGCCGCCCACATCCAGAAAGTTCGCCGGGCTGCCGCCCGCGTACTGGATGATGTCCATCGTCGCCATCGCCAGCCCCGCGCCATTCACCATGCAGGCAATCGAGCCGTCCAGCTTGATGTAGTTCAGCGCGTACTTGCTCGCCTCGACCTCGAGCGGGTCTTCTTCGGCCACATCGCGCAGCGCCTTGATCTCCGCGTGCCGGAAGAGCGCGTTGTCGTCGAAGTTGATCTTCGCGTCCAGCGCAAACAGCTTGTCGTCCTTCGTCGTAATGAAGGGATTGATCTCCAGCAGCGAGGCATCCGTCTCCACAAACGCCTTGTACAAGCTCTGGAAGAAAGTGACAGCCTGGTTGATCTGCGTCGCCTTCAGCCCCAGCGCAAAGGCCAGCTTGCGCGCCTGCCATGCGCCGAAGCCTACCGCTGGGTCAATCGATTCTTTATAGATGGCCTCCGGCGTCTTCGCGGCGACTTCTTCAATCTCCATGCCGCCGGCCTGCGACGCCATGAACACCAGCTTGCCCGTCGCGCGGTCCAGAACGATGCCCAGATACAGCTCGCGGTCGATGGCCGCGGTCTCTTCGATCAGCAGGCGCTGAACCTTCTGTCCCTGCGGGCCGGTCTGGTGCGTGACCAATTGCATGCCCAGAATATTCTTCACATGCAGCTCGGCATCTTCGCGCGTGCGAGCCACCTTCACACCGCCGCCCTTGCCGCGGCCTCCGGCGTGAATCTGCGCCTTCACGACGACGCCCGAGGCGCCCTCGGCAAAAAGTTTGCGAGCCACCGCCGCTGCTTCTTCCGGCGTGTTGGCCACTTCGCCCCGGGGTACGGGCACGCCGTACTTGGCCAGGATTTCCTTTGCTTGGTACTCGTGGATTTTCATGTTCGGATGGAACCACCGCGTGCGCTGCAGATTGGAGTCAGCTGGGCCGGAATGAAAGAACAAACCGGCGCATACGACCGGAACAGCGCATCCTCATACTATCTCGCTGTATCTGCGGCCCGCAAACCGCGCACCGCGCGACTCATCCACCCCATACCGCATTCCGCACCGTTACCATACAAGAGAGATGAGCCTCGTCAAAGAACTCCTTAAGCCACTGGCCGAAGACGGCACAGCCCTCACGCGCGAGCAGGCAGCCGCTGTGCTCGAAGAGATCCTCTCCGGCGCCGTGCCGGAAGTGGAAACCGCCGCGCTTCTGGCCGTCCTCGCGACCCGCGGCGAGCAGGCCCCGGAGCTCGCCGGATTTGTCGACGCCATGCGTCAGCGCTCAGTACCCATGCCGTTTACCGATGCCGAGCGCGCAGAGCTGGTCGACTGCGTTGGCACGGGCGGCGGCGGACCGCAGACTTTCAACATCTCCTGCGGTGCAGCCCTTGTCGCCGCAGCCGCCGGAGCCAAAGTCGCCAAGCATGGCAATCGCGCCGTCACCTCCCGCTGTGGAGCGGCGGACGTGCTCGAAGCCCTCGGCGTGCCCATTGAACTCCCGCCCAGCCTCGCCGTCGAATGCCTCCGCGAGACCGGCTTTGTCTTCCTCTACGCGCCGCTCTATCACCCGGCGATGAAGGCCGTTGGACCCCTGCGCAAAGCCCTCGGCTTCCGCACCATCTTCAATCTCTGCGGCCCGCTCACCAACCCTGCCGGCGCGCGCGCCCAGGTCATCGGCGTCCTCGCGCCCAGCCGCGTCCTGCTTGTCGGCCGCACCCTCGCAGCGCTCGGCGCGCGCCGCGCCTTTGTCGTTCATGGCACAGACGGCATCGACGAGCTCACGCTGACTGGCGAATCTGTTGTCGCCCGCATTGAAGAATCCCCCACCGGCGGCCCGCCGCAGATGAAAGCCGCGCGCATTACGCCGGAGATGGCCGGCCTGCCGCGCACCACCCTCGACCAGTTCACCGGCGGCGACATCGCCACCAACACCGCGCTGCTCTATGACGTTGTCACCGGCATCCCCGGCGCACGCCGCGACATTGTCCTGCTCAACGCCGCCGCTGCGCTCATCGCCGCCGGTCTCGCAGGCGACCTCAAGGAAGGTGTCGCGCTCGGGGCCGAAGCCATTGACTCCGGCCAGGCCGCCGCCACCCTCGCCAAACTCCAGGCCTTCGGAAGGAAGGTTGCGGGAAGGGAATCTACACCAGCCTGAAATCGAGCCGCTAGCGGTCGCGCGAATGTCCTACCATGACCTCGCGTCTATCTCATACGCAGGCGGTGCATGCCGCCACAGGAGATTGCTCATGAGCCATCGCGCCCTGGTTGCTACGCTTCTCTTCGCCGCTTCGATGCCCGCCTTCACCCAGCAGGCTGCTCAGCCGCAGTTCACCATCAGTCCCGCCAACCGCACCCTCTCCGTCACCGCCACGGAGTCCGTCTCCGTCGAGCCTGAGGTCGCCGTCCTCCACATCGGCTTTGAGACCCAGCCCGCTGACGCCAAGACCGCCTACGCCCAGGGCGCGCAAACCTCAAACGCCATCATCGCCGCTCTCAGGCAGGCCGGCGTCGCTGAGTCCGACATTCGCAGCGAATCGCAGTACCTCGATCGCGACTACACCGTCCCCAAATCCCACAAGTTCAAGCTCACCCAGCAGTGGACTGTGAAGACAACTCCCGCGCATGCAGCGGAAGTCCTCGATGCCGCCGTCACCGCCGGCGCCAACTCCAGCGGCGCTATTGACTGGACCGTCCGCGACGAAGCCGCGCTCAACGAACAGGCGCTCGACAAAGCCGCCGCCCGCGCCCGCGCAAACGCAGCCGTCCTCGCCAAAGGCATGGACGTCCGCCTCGGGTCTCTACTCTTCACCAGCAACCAGCTCAGCGCGCCGAACTTCCCGCGTCCCATGATGCGTGCTCTCGCCATGGCCGGCAGCGCCGAGGCCGCTCCGCCGCTCGCCATCGAGCCGCAGAAAGTCAGCCGCGAGGCCAGCGTCTATGCCGTCTTCGCCATCGAGTAGCGCCGCGAACGCCGCACCCCTCAGTCCAGCAGCTCCTCGGTTAGCGGGTCGGGCACGCCGCGAAAGTACTTCTTCAGCGCATCGCAGAAGAGGTCGCCGTCCTCGGC
>JAGWML010000037.1 GCA_028873155.1 Acidobacteriota bacterium | reverse complement strand
CAGCTTTGTCGCAAAGGTGCATGGATCAGGCGTTGCGGTAAGCTGCGGCATGTGCCATCGCGGCGAGTTGGGCGCCCAGCCCTTTGCGCCGGTGAAGAAGGTGGAGTTGCCGGAAGACGTGATTCGGCAGGTGGAGTGCGCGGAGCAGGAGTTGCAGCAGTCCGCCCGGTGAATCCGCCGGTAACCTGTGATTGGAGTCACTGCACTTGGCGCGCGGGTCGGCGAGGCTTAGAATGAGCGCACGGGGCGTAAGTGGAATGAACCGGCTGAGACAATGCGCGTTGTGGATACTGGTGGCCGCTGTTGCGTTGAGCGCGCTGCCGGTTTCGGCCTGCGTCCTTTCGCTGCGCGCAACGCACGTGCGGTCCTGCTGCCACAAAATGGCGCAGGAGTGCAGCGGGCCGGGCACCGCGATGCAGAACGCCTGCTGTCAGATCCGGCCGCAGCAGACGGCCAATGCGCCGGTTCAGCCGTACACGCATGAAGAAACGCAGCGCGTGGTTGCGAGTGCGCAGCCCGGCTGGATCATCTCAAGCCAGTCTTCGATCGCCCTCTTTGGCAGCCGCATCGGCGCGGCGCCGCCCGCAGCAGCATCGCGCGGCAGTTCCATCCTTCGCATCTAGACTTCTTCTCTTTGTGATCTGAAACGTGATGCTTCGGCATGCGTGCGTCCGCGCATCTTGATGCGGGCTGGTCGCGCGTGCGGAGCGACGGATCCAACTGGAGGAAGAAATGAAGAGCATTTTCTGCAGCATGGCTGCGCTTGCACTGGTGATGGCGTGGTCCATCGCCGGGGCTCAGACGCAATCGCCGAGTTCTGCGCTGGCGGGGATAACCGCGCTGATGGGCGGGCAGCACGCGAATTCCGCAGCCGCGCAGCCGCTCACGCTGAATGAGGTGGAACGAATTGCGCTGGCGGTGAATCCCGAGATTGAAGTAGCAGGGCGCAAGCTGGCGGCGGCGCAGGCACATGTGCCCACAGC
Source organism: Acidobacteriota bacterium (assembly GCA_028873155.1). Taxonomy (GTDB): domain Bacteria; phylum Acidobacteriota; class Terriglobia; order Terriglobales; family Acidobacteriaceae; genus Telmatobacter. The sequence continues at coordinate 15,248 of JAGWML010000037.1, read as the reverse complement.
GGGCGCGCTGGACGATCCGATGGCAATGGTGCGTGCGTGGGGTGTGCCGCTGGCGCAGCCGTGGGATTACAACCAGTCGCAGAACATGCTGAGCCTGACGCAGACGTTTCCGGGCGCAGGCAAGCGCGCGCTACGGACAAGCGTGGCGATGAGCGACGTGGAGGTGGCGAAGGCAGAACTGGAGCAGGCACGGCTCGCGGTGCGCGTGCGCACGCACAAGGCCTTTGACGACCTGCTGCGCGCGCAGGACGAGCTGAAGATTCACGACGAGCATGTGGGGATTGCGCAGCAGGCGATAGCGGCGGCTCGCATCCAGTATGAGACGGGCAAGGCTCCGCAGCAGGATCTGCTGAAGGCGCAGGTGGAGCTGACGCGGCTGGCGGAGCACATGATCCGCTTTGAGCAGGATGCAGAAGTGGCGCGCGCGGAGCTGAACACGCTGCTGCGACGCGACCCTGCCAGTCCGCTGCGTGTCGAAGGCGAGTACGCGGTGCAGACCGCGCTACCGCCGTTGCCGGCGCTGAAGGATGATGCGTTGCAGACGAGGCCGGATCTGGCCGCGGCGCGCGGGGCCGCGGAGCGCAGCCGCAAGGAGCAGGCGCTGGCGAAGAAGGCGTACACACCGGACTTCACTGTGTCGGGCGGCTACATGCTGATGCCGCCGAATGTTTCGATGCGGAACAGCTACATGGTGGAGGGTTCGATGAATCTGCCGTGGCTGAACAAACACAAGCACGACGCGGAGATTGCGGAGTCCACGGCGCGCGCCACAGAGCAGGACGCCGAGTTGGACGCGCTGCAGAATGAGGCCTTCGGGCAGATTCAGGAGGCGCTGGTGCAGGCAGAAGCCGCGCAGCGCATGGCGCATCTGTATCGCGACGAGCTGCGGCCGCAGGCCGAGGCGACATTGCAGTCGAGCGTGATTGCTTATGGAAACAACAAGACCGATCTGCTGAACCTGCTGGATAGCCAGATGGTGCTCATCGACATTGACCTGACGTGGCTGCAGCAGGTGGCGGAGTTTGACGCACGGCTCGCGGACCTGGAGATGGCCACGGGCAAGACGCTGAGTGGAACAAGTGAGCAGACGATGGGGGTGAAGCCGTGAAGACACGTGGGTATCAGGTTTGGATTGCGGTGCTGGTGGTGCTGTGCGCGGGGCTTGGGGCAGCGCTGGGTTACGTGCTGCTCGGGAGAGGCCACGCGGTGGCGAGGGACGAGGACGAGAACACGGTGATTGCGCGGGGGCCAGACCAGAGGCAAAAAGCAGCGATGTCGATCCCAGGCGCGATTGACTCGGCGCAGGAGAGTGCAACGCCGCTGGCGACGGTGCAGCTTTCTCCGCAGCGGTTGCAGCAGATTGGCGTGACGACAGCGGTGGCTGCGGTGAAGAACGTGAGCCACGATGTGACGGCGCCGGGCAATGTGGATATCGACGAGCAAAGACTTGGGTACGTGCAGACGCGCTTTCCGGGTTGGATCAAGGAGGTGTGGGCAGATGCGAACTACCAGTATGTGCGCAAGGGGCAGAAGCTCTTCAGCGTGTACAGCCCCGATCTGGTGAGCAGCGAACAGGAGTTGCTGCTGGCGCGGAAGAATGAGCAGGCCTTTGCGGCGGACTCCATGCACGGCATGCACACGATGGCGAACGAGGAGAGCGGCTGGCTGCTGAAGTCGGCGGAAGAGCGGCTGCGGCAGTTTGGCGTGACGGAGGAGCAGATTGCAGCGGTGGAGTCGAGCGGCAAGGCGGATCGCGAGCTCATTGTGTACTCGCCTGTCTCTGGATACATCACCGAACGCAACGCTCTGCCCAATGCGTATGTGCAGCCGGAGACGAAGCTCTATACCGTTGCGGATCTTTCCACGGTCTGGGTCTACGCAAATGTGTTTCAAAGCGATGTGGGCCTGCTCAAGCCGGGCGACGCCGCGCGGGTCACGGTGGATGCGTATCCGGGGCGAACGTTTATGGGGCGCATCGATCAAATTTTGCCGCAGGTGGATAGCTCGACGCGAACAGCGCGGGTGCGGCTGGTGTTTCCGAATCCAGGCGTAACGCTGAAGCCGGGGATGTATGTGAATGTGTCGATCGAGGCGCCGATGGGGCGGCAACTGATGATTCCAGCCGCGGCTGCGCTGCAAGCGGGAACGCGGACGATTGCATTTGTCGACCACGGCGGCGGCAGCCTGGAGCCGCGCGTCATTGAAACGGGCCAGCAACTGGACGATTCGATTGTGGTGCTGAAGGGATTGAAAGAAGGCGAGCGCGTGGTGAGTTCCGCGAACTTCCTGGTGGACTCAGAAGCGCAGTTACAGGCGGCATTTGGCGGAGCGCCCGCGGCGGCGCAGCCTGCAGCGGCGAAGGCGGCAGAGTCGATGCAGATTGCGCTGACGACCGATCCCTCACCGGCGCGGACTGGATCGAATACGGTGCGTGTGACCCTGACTGGCGTGGATGGCAAGCCAGCGACTGGAGCGCAGGTGAAGGCGGTGTTCTTTATGCCCGCGATGCCCGCAATGGGAATGGCGGCGATGCGGATGCCGGTGACTCTGGCGGAGAAAGGCAGTGGGCGCTATGAAGGCATGCTGCAACTGGACTCCGGAGGAACCTGGGAGGTAACCGTGACGGTGGAGCGCGGCGGGCAGGTGGTGGCGACGAAGCAGTTGAGCGTGAACGCCGGGGGAGGGATGTGATGCTGGCACGAACGATTGCATGGTGCGCACGGAATCCCTTTCTTGTATTTACGGGCGCAATACTTCTGGTGATGGCGGGCGTCTGGAGCCTGCTGCATGTGCCGCTCGATGCGCTGCCGGATATCAGCGACGTGCAGGTGATTATTCACACGCCATGGGCAGGTGCGCCACCGAATGTAATTGAAGACCAGGTGACCTATCCGATTGTGACGGCTCTGCTGGCTGCGCCACGCGTGAAGAATGTGCGCGCGCAAACGATGTTTGGCGACTCGTATGTGTTCGTTGTGTTCGAGGACGGAACGGATCTCTATTGGGCACGCTCGCGCGTGACAGAATATCTTCAACAGATTGCGGGCAAGCTGCCGGCGGACGCGCATCCGGCGATTGGTCCGGATGCGACCGGGGCGGGATGGGTGTATGAGTATGCCGTGGTGGACCACACGCATTCGCACAGCCTGGCAGACCTGCGTGCGTTGCAGGATTGGTATCTGCGTTACCAGCTTGAGACGGTTCCGGGCGTTGCGGAGGTGGCGAGCATCGGCGGGTTCGTGCGGCAGTACCAGGTGAATCTTGATCCGAACAAGCTCTTCTCGTATGGCATCTCCGCAGAGACGGTCATTGAGCGCGTGCGCCAGAGCGCGAACGAGGTGGGCGGCGACGTGCTGGAGATGAGCGGCGCTGAGTACATGGTGCGCGGAACGGGGTATCTGCGCTCCCTGGACGATCTGGGCAATGTTCCGGTGGCGACGAAGAATGGAACGCCGGTGCTGGTGCGCGACCTTGGCTCAGTGAGTTTTGGGCCGGACGTGCGGCGCGGCGCGGCGGACTGGCAGGGCGAAGGCGAAGCCGTGGGCGGCATTGTGGTGATGCGCTACGGAATGAACGCACTGAACGTGATCAATGGGGTGAAGGCGCGGCTCAGGGAGATTGCGCCGTCGCTGCCAGCAGGGGTGGAGATTGAGACGGGCTACGACCGCTCGTGGCTTATCGACCAGTCGATCCACACGCTCAAACGCGACCTCATTGCCGAAGCGATCATCGTGAGCCTGGTGTGCATTGTGTTTCTGTTTCATTTCCGATCAGCGCTGGTGCCGATTCTGACCGTGCCGATTGCGGTGCTGTCTGCGTTCATCCCGATGTACTTTCTTCACGTCAGTTCCAACATCATGTCGTTGGGCGGACTGGCGCTGGCAATCGGTGTGCTGATTGATGCCGCGATTGTGATGGTGGAGAACGGGCACCGGCATCTGGCGGAGCGCGCAGAGATTCATGGCAACGAAGAGCGGCGCGGGATCCTGGTGCATGCGGCGCAGCAGGTAGGGCCGGCGCTGTTTTATTCGCTCATCATCATCGTCGTATCATTTCTGCCTGTGTTTCTGCTGGAGGCGCAAGAGGGGCGGATGTTCCGTCCGTTGGCGTGGACCAAGACGCTGGCGCTGTTCTTCTCCTCGCTATTTTCCATTACGCTGGTGCCCGCACTGATGCCGCTGTTCCTGCGCGGACGGCTGCGGCCCGAGCGGGAGAACCCGCTGGCGCGCATCTCGCAGGCAGTGTATCTACCGGTACTGCGCTGGTGCCTGCGCCACTGGCGAGTAGTCATCGTGCTGAACCTGATCTTTCTTGCGGTGACGATGCCGCTGTACTTCAAGCTCGGCAGCCAATTCATGCCGGCGCTGTATGAGGGCTCATCGCTCTACATGCCGAGCGCGCTGCCAGGGATTTCGATTACGCAGGCGGTGGCGTTGATGCAGGAGCAGGACCGGATCATCCGCACATTTCCCGAAGTAAAGACGGTGTTCGGAACCGTGGGCCGGTCAGACAGCGCAACGGACAACGCGCCGCTCGACATGTATGACACGACGATCATGCTGAAGCCGCGCAGCGCGTGGCGGACCGGAATGACCTATGAGGAGCTGATCCGCGAGATGGATGAGAAGCTCCAGTTTCCAGGGCTGACCAACACGTGGACGATGCCAGTGCAGAATCGGCTGGACATGGAGCTGACGGGAATCAAGACGCCGGTCGGCATCAAGATTCAAGGGCCGGAGCTGACGGGGATTGAAGCGATTGGCGCGCAGATGCAGCAGATTCTTTCGTCGATGCCAGAGACGACGGCGGTCTTTGCGGAGCGAGTGGCGCAAGGCTTCTATGTCAACGTGGAGGTGAACCGCGCGCAGGCAGCGCGCTATGGGCTGACGGTTGGCGACGTGCAGCGCGTGATTACCTCAGAGATTGGCGGCGCGGATATTGCAGAGAACGTGGAAGGACGCGAGCGCTTCCCGATTGCGGTGCGGTATGAGCGAGATTTCCGCGATCATCCCGAAGCGTTGTCGCAGGCGCTGATTCCGACGCCGGGCGGAGCGCAGATCCCGGTGGGCGAGGTGGCGCGGGTGTATTTCTCGCGCGGGCCGTCGATGATTCGCGATGAGGACGGCGCGCTGACGGGATATGTGTATCTAAACCTGAAGGGCAGCAACTATGGCGGCTATGTGGCGCATGCGAACGAGCTGCTGCGGCAGCAACTGAAGCTGCCCGCGGGGTACACGTGGCGCTGGGCGGGCGAGTATGAGTTTGAGCTGCGCGCAAAACAAAGGCTGGAGATCATCCTGCCGGTGGTCTTCTTTGTGATCTTTCTGCTGCTGTATATGGTCTTCCACTCTGCGCTGGAGGCTGCGGTGCTGATCTTCCCCACGCTGTATGCCATGTCGGGAGGGCTTTTGCTGCAGTGGTGGCTGGGCTACAACTTCAGCGTGGCGGTGTGGGTTGGCTACATTGCGCTGTTTGGCATCGCGGTGGAAACGGGCGTAGTGATGGTGGTGTATCTGCACGAGGCGTTTGAGCGGCACGCGGCGGCTGCAGATCCGTTGAGCGAGGACAGCCTGGAACAGGCGGTGATTGAAGGAGCCGTGCAGCGGCTGCGGCCCAAGCTGATGACGGTGAGCGCGGTCATCCTGAGCCTGGCTCCGATCCTGTGGGAGACGGGTATCGGCTCGGACGTGATGAAGCCGATTGCGGCGCCGATTGTGGGCGGCATGGTGACGTCAACGATTCACGTACTCATTCTGGTGCCGGTCTTCTTTCTTCTGATGAAGCGCGGCGCATTGCGTAAGGCGCAGCAGACACGCGGATGAGGGCTACTCGCGCGCTGCGCCCATCCGCATCAAGGGCAGACGGAAGGTGCGGACACGCTCCATGCGCGTTTCGCGCTCATAGGAGCGGGTGCGCGCCTGCAGAATGTCCTCAAGCGCAACGAGGCCGAGGAGCTTGCCGGACGTTGGATCGGAGACCGGCATTGCAGTGAGTTGCGCGCCGGCCATAGCTTCGGCAAGCTCACGGAGCGTCATCGCGGGATGAGCGATGCACGGCGCGAGGGACGGGATGAGCGTCTCCGGCGAGGCATTGGAGGTGGCGATTAGCTCGAGCTCGCGGCGAGTGATGACGCCGCTGAGACGGCCTTCCGCGTCGACGAGAGGATAGAGGCGCTGACCGCGGCGCACGGTCTGGGTGTGGCGTGTGGCCAGCCATGTGCGCGCGTCAGCCACGGTGCTCGCGGCGGGCAGAGCGACGATTGCGGTGCGCATGATTTCCGCGACGGACATGGTTTCGAGTGGATCGACGCCGTACTCGCGGCTGAGATGGTGGCCGCGGCGGCTGATGCGCTCGGTGAGGATGGAGCGCTTTTGCAATAGAACCGTGCAGGCATGCGCGGTGATGGATCCGCCGAGGATGGGCAGCAACAGTCCGTAGTTGTGCGTGAGCTCCATGGCGAGGACCGCTGAAGTGAGCGGGCAGCCGATGGCGCCGGAGAGCACTGCCGCCATCGCCACGAGCGGCCACGCGCCGGGTTGCAGCGTGGGCAACACCGGTGCAAAGAGCGCACCAAGCGCTCCGCCGATCATGAGCAGCGGCGCGAGGATGCCGCCGGAGGTGCCGGAGCCGAGCGAGAAGGACCAGATGATGCTCTTGACGATGAGTACGCCGAGGATGAGATTCAACGCGGAGTCGCCGCTGACCAGCGAGGCGATGACGTCATAGCCGGTGCCCAGGGCGCGGGGAAAGATGAGTCCGCCGAGGCCGACGACGACGCTGCCGATGGCGGGCCACCACATCCAGTGGATGGGCAGGTGGTTTTCAAAGAGATCTTCACTGGCATAGACGGCGCGGCTCAACAGAGTGGCAAGGATGCCGGCGACGACGCCGAGCGCGAGCGCCGCAACTAGCGCGGATGGCGGGACAGCATGCGCGAAGGGCGGCATGGGAAAGAGCGGATCGGCGGGGATGAAGAAGCGGCGCAGGACACCGGCGACGGTGGCGGCGACGGCAACGGGGACGAAGGAACGCGGGCGCCACTCGAAGAGGAGCAGCTCGACGGCAAGCAGCACGGCAGAAAGCGGTGTGGAGAAGACGCCCGCCATGCCAGCGGCGGCGCCGGCGACGAGCATCGTGGTGCGCTCCGCATCGGTGAGCCGAAAGAGCTGACCGAGCAGCGAGCCGACCGATCCTGCGGTCATGATGATGGGACCTTCCGCGCCAAAGGGGCCGCCGGAGCCGATGGCGACCGCAGCAGAAAGCGGCTTAAAGACGGCGACGCGCGGAGAGACACGTGCGCCATTGATGAGGATGGCCTCGATTGCCTCGGGCATGCCGTGGCCGCGAATCTTGTCAGAACCGAAGCGCGCCATGATGCCGATGATGAGGCCTCCCGCGACGGGAACAAGCGCCGCGAACCAGCCGAGATGGTTGAGCGCGGGCGAGGCGAAGTTCCAGTCGAGCCTCTGGTAGTAGAAGAGGTTGGTTGCGACGTAGATGAGGTGAAGCAGGAGCCAGGCGAGCACGGCTCCGGCGATGCCAAGGACGACGCCGAGGAGGCTGAGGAGAAGCATGCGCGGAGTTGCAGTGAAATCGCGCAGGGACGAAGGGGAAGTATGTAGTGCGTGGGTCACGTGCGGGTCTGCCTGGTGGATGGGGATGAGAGCGCGGCGCGGTTGCTGCCCAGAACGTGACGGAGCGCGCGTACAAGCTGAGGGCCGGACTGGCGCAGCTCGCTCATGTGATGGCCGGCGAGCGAGGCGATGAGTCGCTCGCCGCGCGGAGTGACGCGCAACAAGATGCGGCGATGGTCGGCTGCGTCGTGCTCGCGCAGGAGCAGGTTCTGGCGAATGGCGCGGTCAACGAGCTCGACGGCGCTGTTGTGGCGCAGGAACATGCGCGCGGCGACATTGGCGATGGTGGGCTCGACGCCCGGCGGGATGCCGCGCACGCACTGTAAAAGCTGGTACTGCTGGTGGGGGATGCCGGCTTCTTCAGCCGCGGCCTGACTGAAGTGGAGGAAGCGGCGCAACTGGTAGCGGAACTCGGCAAGGCGGCGCAACTGGCCGAGGTCTACGGAAGTTGCTGCAGACCGGCGCGGAGCCGGTGGTCGTGCTGCAGAGAGAGCGCTTGACTTCTGTGTCGTTTTCCCCACACGTATATCGTATCACGACTCTATCGTATTACGATATATTTTGAATCTGGAAGGCAGAGCGGCCGCGCAGCATGGTGAGCGCGATGTTAGCTCCGAAGACGAGCACGCCGGCGAGCTCGAAGACGCCGGAGACGGGCAGCGTCTTCCAGGCGAAGTCTGTGACGCCCTCATAGGCGAGCGGCTCGGAGCTGACGCGCAGGGCGCAGCCGGCTTGGATGAGGAGCAGGCTGAGCAGCATGAGCTGCTTGCTGTAGAGGTCGCGGATGCCGGTGAAGTGCGGCAGGATGCGCGGACCGATGGAGAAGACCATGGTGGCGGCGAAGCCCACGGTGAGCGCGTGGCGCGAGGCGCCCCAGATGCCGCCGTGGACGTCTGCGCTTGCGGCCAGCACACCCAGAGCGGCTGCGATGAGCAGCCAGAGGTAGGCCAGGCGGATGAAGACGGGGAAGCTGGGATGGATGCCGAGAACCTTGGCGGGGCCGAGCGGCCTTCGCGCAAGATGAAGAGCGGCGACGACAGCGAGAGCGGCAGCCAGAACGAGAGGTGTTGCAATGCGCGGCCATCCGCCAACGCCGAAGAGCACTCCTGCGATGTCGAGCGTCATGGCCAGTTGCAACAAACGTGCGTGAGGATGCGGCAGGTTGAGGAAGGTGGGCAGCCAGCGGGCAGAGAAACCCCAGACGACGGGCGCGAGAAATCCCCAGCCGAGGAGAATCAGATACCGCTGATCGAGCCCATGGGGAAATGCAGGATCGACGGCGCCGCGAGCGAGCCGGATGCACTCGACGAAGTTGAAGAGCACTGCAGCGGCGAGGCCTGCCGAGCTGAACAGGACAAGAATCATCCACTCTTCCATGCGCGGCTTTGCCTTGGGCTGGGTGCCGGTCTGGCTCGCGGGTGTGGGCAGCTTGTGCCGCGAGGCCGCGCGGAGGAAGAGCAAAACGGCAGCGAGCTCAAACGTGGCGGAGATGGGCAACAGCGCGCGCCAGTGCCAGAGATAGACATTTGCGAGCCAGCGCAGCAATACGCCAGAGGTCCACAGCAAGAAGCACGTCAAGGGCAGACGCACCGGCGAGCGCTTGCCGAGCGGCTGCGAGTAGAAGCCGATGCCGAGTACGAAGCTGCCGATCCAGCCGAAGACCTGCGCGTGACCGTGGCCCTGCATCCACGCGGCGGGCAACGCGCCGAGGTCGTGATGGGTGCTGATGGAGATGAGGCTGGAGAAGCCAAGCAGTGTGCCGGGCAGCGCCATAAAGAAGAGGCCGCTGGCGATCCAGGCGCGAAGCATGTAACTCTTCTGCCGTTCGCGGGTGAGGATGGCGGCCTGGTCGGGGTTGGGCGCAAGGACGAATGGATTTGCGGCCGTGGATGCGGTGTTCATGCTGCGCCTCCGGCGGCGTTGAGATGCAGCGCGCGCGGAAAGAGGATGTCGTCTTCGAGATGCAGATGGCTGCGCAGATCCTGCTCGAAGCTCGCCAGCCCGCTGAAGAGCGCGCGGTGCGTGGCACAAGCGGAGTGCGGCGGCGTGAAGCCGTTGGTGCGTTCGCGCAGGCCGTCCATCGTCTGTGTTGCGGCTTCGTGGTCCTGATGGATGCGCCGGAGATTGTGGCTGATTGAGCGGGCTGGGCCGAGTGTGGTGAACTGCGGCGTATCCTCTGCATGTTGCGCGATGAGCGGAAAGAGAATCTGCTCTTCGGCATCGATGTGCGCCAGCAGACCGGTATGCAGATCGCGCAGCATGCCGGCGAGCGCGGCGCTCTTGATGAATGTGCCGGTATGCTTTGCCTCCAACCGCTCGGCCATGCGGCAGAGGGCGGGCAGGTCCTGGCGAATGCGCCGATGATGGACGCGGACGATGCGCTGGATGAGCTGCATGGGCGTGAGCGTGGCCGGGTCGGCAGCAGATTCGGCGGGCAGATGTGCGGCAAGCTTTTCTTCGAGCTGATCGAGTGAGAGGCTGAGTGCAGCACAGGCATCGGCAAGGGTGTGGTCGCCCATGGCGCAGAGGTCGATGTCAAACCGTTCAAAGACAGCGAGCGAGGTGGGGAGGGCGGCGACGATTTCACGGATGGGTTGATGAGCGAGGCACATGGTGGTTGCTCCAATCTCACCCTAGACCCGCGCTCATGACGTCACAGTAACTTTTGTCACGAAGTGAAGAAATTGTCAGGATGAGGCTTCGAGCAGGGCGCTGAGTCCGGTCATGTCCTTGACGAGGATGCGGCGCGCGTCGACCTCGATGAGGCCTTCGGCCTGCAGACGCATGAGGTTGCGGGAGATGAGCTCGCGCACGGTGCCGAGCTGGTTGGCGATCTCCTGGTGGCTGTCGGGCAGGCGGAACTCGATGCCATGCGGTGTCTGCTGGCCTTGAGCCTGCGCGATTTTGACGAGTGTGGCGACGAGGCGCTGGCGGATGGTGGTGAAGGAGAGCTCTTCAATGATGCCGACGAGGCGGCGCAGGCGCGCGCCCACGACGGCGAGGACTTTGAGCGCGACGTCGGGGTGCTCCATGCAATAGGCGTGGAAGTCACGGCGGGAGATGAACGCGATTTCCGAATCCTCGACAGCGACGACTGAGGCGGGATACGGGCCGCCGTCAAAGACAGGCAGTTCTGCGACGGAGCTGCCGGGGCCCTCGACAGCGAGCACCTGTTCGCGGCCGCTGATGGAGGTCTTGAAGATGCGGACCTTTCCGCGCGAGACGATGTGGAGGCCGGTGCATGGTTCGCCTTCGGAGAAGAGCAACTCGCCCGCGCTGAAGAGCTTGCGCACAGTGCGCGCGGCAAGCAATTGCAGCTCGGAGGGAGTGAGGTTGGAAAACAGGCCGGTCTTTTGCAGGGAAGCTGCCAGATTGGGGTGTTCGGGGCGCACGCAAAGAATTGTAGCAGCGCGACTTTAGTCACTGCGTGGTGCAGTCGGCAGGCGCTTCCATAGTGACATGAACCCGCAGATCGACACCGTGAATTTTGATGAGCGCCCCTTCCTGGCGATATGGGAAGTGACGCAGGCATGCGACCTTGCCTGTGTCCACTGCCGCGCCTCGGCGCAGCCGGAGCGGCACCCGGAGGAGCTGAGCACGGCTGAAGGCAAGCGCCTGATTGACGAGATTGCGGCGCTGCGCGTGCCGGTGTTTGTGCTGACGGGCGGCGACCCGATCAAGCGGCCGGATCTTTTCGAGCTGATTGGTCATGCGCGACAGGTGGGCGTGCGCGTATCCCTGACGCCGAGCGCTACGCCGCTGCTGACGCGCGATGTAGTCTTTCGCCTGAAGGATGCGGGTCTGGCGCGGCTGGCGGTGAGTCTGGACGGAGCGCGTTCAGAGACGCATGACGGGTTTCGCGGCATGCAGGGCTCGTTTGCGCGCACGCTGGATGCGGTGCGATGGGCGAATGAAGCAGGGCTGCCGGTGCAGATCAATACGACTTTCAGCCGCAGGAATGTGGGAGAAATGGACGAGATCCTGGCGCTGATTGCGGGTTTGAAGATCACGCTCTGGAGCGTCTTCTTTCTGGTGCCTACGGGGCGCGGCAAGCTGAACGATCTGCTGAGCGCCGATGAATTTGAGCAGGTGTTTGCGCGGCTGCATGAGCTCGCTCTGATTGCGCCCTTCGACATCAAGACGACCGAGGCGCAGCACTACCGGCGGTATCTGCTGCAGCATCGCAAGGATGGGCACGGGCCGGTGGCGGAGAAGGTGGCCGACACGGTGGGACGCGCGCCGCGCGGACTGAATGATGGCAAGGGATTTGTCTTCATCTCGCATACGGGCGAGGTGTATCCGAGCGGATTTCTGCCGGTCTCGGGCGGCAATGTGCGCCGGCAGCCGCTGGCGACGATTTATCGCGAGTCGCCGCTGTTTGTGGACCTGCGCAATCCAGAGCGGCTGGAGGGCAAGTGCGGCGCGTGCGAGTTCCGGCAGATCTGCGGAGGGTCAAGGGCGCGCGCCTATGCGCTGACGGGCAATGTATTCGGCGAGGAGCCGTGCTGCAGCTATGTGCCGCGCGGGTATGTACAATCCCCGCAGGAAGTGAAGCGGGCAACGACGCTTCACGTGCTGCAGGGCGCGTAGGAGGTTGAATCCATGCCGGTGCAGATTGGTGCACGGCCCGATAGCGGCTTTGACGATCCGATTGGCATGTTGCAGGACTGCCATCGGCGGATCAAGTTTTTTATCCACGTACTGGGAGAGGTGGCGCGGCGGGCGCAGGGCCGCGCGCTGACGCGCGAGGAGTGGACGACGGTGGAAGGCGCAGTGCGCTACTTTCGCGAGTCGGGTCCGCGGCACAACCAGGATGAAGAAAAGTCTGTGTTTCCGCGGCTGCGCGCGCTGGGTTCGGCGGCGCTACAGGCGGAGATGGAGCGGCTGGAAGGCGAGCACGAAGAGGCGGAAGCGCTGCACGAAGAGACGGTGCGGCTCTACGCGAAGTGGCGCGCCGACCACGGACTTGCGCCCGACGAAGAGGCGCGGCTGCTCGCGGTGACCCATCGCCTGCAGGCGTTGTATGAGGAGCACATCCAGATCGAAGAGGAGCGGGTGTTTCCGCGTGCGGCGCAGGGGCTGGATGCGGCGACGCTGGCAGCGATCGGGCAGGAATTCAGGAAGCGGCGGGTGTAGGGCGCGGCGCGCGTGTGGGTTGTGGCTGAAGTGAATCCCACCCTTTGCGCAAAGAGCGCGCAAAGGATGGGGCACCCGGCGTGTAGCAGTATGGTGGAGTGGGCTACATGCCGCCGGAGCCGATTGCTTACGCCGAAGTTGAGACTTGAGCCGCGGTTTCTTTCTGGCAATCCTCCAGGGAAACGGCGGTCGATCCTGCGTGTCGGAACGGAAGATACAGCAGGAGGAACAATCCGAAGCCCACGCCTTCCAGGCTCAGAATGTACCAGGGCCATGGTCCCAGCAAGTCCAGCAGTGAGACGGTCGAAGGCTTCGTGCGCAGGAACATATAGTCGGTCTTGAAGACACTATCGAAGACGCCCACGACGGCTGCCAGGATGTTCAATGCCACCATCGCCCTGAGGACCGACCCTCGGCGCGGCCGGGCCTGCCCGGACCACACGAGGTAGAGAGTCGCCGCGACGATCAGACCATGGTCGGCGAAAAACTGGATGGCCAGGAAAAGAGAGGGATGCGACATGTTCGGGGTGAGCAGGGACATCGAGGCTCCCGCCAAGGCCCAGTAATACGCAAGGTCGAAGATTGCGGGTTGCAGCGTCAGCAACGCGGCGATGACGAGCCACAGGGAAGAGTCGCAGAGTTCCAGCGGGAGATGATTGGGAATCATCGGCACGCCCTGCGCGGCGAAGCTGCCATAGTACGAGGCGAAGGAAACAACGAGCAGAATGGACAGCCCCCATCGAATGATCTTGCCTCTGGATGGGAGCCTCCTATGGAGCATCGCAAGGAGGGCAGCAAACGCGGGAACCGCTGCCAGAATGGCAAGGTGCACGGGGCCGAAGATGGGTATGCCGATGGGCATGGCTGAAGGGAACGATGATGGGACCAGCTTAGAGCCCGGTCCTATACCGTCGCGAGTTCCATGGTGTCATTTGTGGCTCAGGAACAGCAAGAGGAGTCGGAACGGGGTGATTCTTTGCCGCGTGCCTGGTATTGCCTCGCTTCCCTCGCAGGCCGGACTTGATGCGCATACGCTTCGCTGCTGCGCATGGTTGGGGTGCTTCGTGGATCGGCAGTCACGCAGGGTTGCGGGGATGCAAACGGTATTGGATTTGAAGAGTTGAATGGTCGGGACGGGCAGATTTGAACTGCCGCATTGCTCGACCCCGCTTCGCGGAGTCTCGCGCCCCTCGCAGGCTGGACTTGATGCGCATACGCTTCGCTGCTGCGCATGGTTGGGGTGCTTCGTGGATCGGCAGTCACGCAGGGTTGCGGGTATGCAAACGGTATTGGATTTGAAGAGATGAATGGTCGGGACGGGCAGATTCGAACTGCCGACCCCTCGCACCCCAAGCGGTCTTACTATATTTTCGGCGGTTTCCCGTCAGTTACCGCGATGTGCTTCGGAGTCAGTATTCATGCACCTTTCAGCGCGTTTCCAGCGTTGAGTGCCTTACTGCGGTTTACTGCTGAAAATCGCTGAGGGTCCCCACAATTTCCCCCACAGTTTTTCGCGCCGATTTTCGCTCTGAAATCGCACGCGGTGACGCTCTGAGGCGGCGCTACAATCCGGGCGGGAAATCCCCTCCGGCGCTGGTGCTGCGGGTCATGGCCGGGAGCTGGTGAGCAAGGCCGCGCAATCCTCCCGCCGTTCGATGGCTCGCCGTTGGCGGTGGCGCTTGGGAGTAAACTTGGCGGGTCATGGCATGGCGTTTCTGCCGTAACGTGAAAGCTCGGGCATCGAAAGGGTTATCGGGATGGGATCATTTCGCTTTTTCCGGCGCGTGCATCTTGCGCCGGGTCTGACGGTCAACCTTGCGAAGAGCGGGCCGTCACTCAGCCTTGGCGCGCGCGGAGCGCATGTCACACTCAGCAACACCGGCATCCGTAAGACAGTCGGCTTGCCCGGCTCGGGTTGCTTCTACACATCGAAGCAAGGCTGGCACAGCGGCGCGCATACCGCTCCCGAGTTAACCAGCGCAACCGCCGCACCGCCTGTGCAACATTCCGGCTGGTGGACAGTGGGAGAAGTGTTGGAGGAGACTTTGGAGGCTGTCGGAATGATTGTCGCGATGGCTCTGGGGTTTCTGCTGGTCGTTGCCGGTACAACCGGCGGAAAGCGCCGGTAGCGGCATTTGGTGCATCTCTGTTATGAGGTCGTATTGAGCAAAGGAAAATCCATCCCATGCTCGATCTCTGCATCAACCACTCCTTGACGGCCCAGCGGGAAATTGATGTTCGTCCAACATCTTGCCCCGCTCACAGATGTGTATTCGAGGCGCAGTGGGACGGGCTGAGCCTCTAGCTTGAGTTTGTCCTGATATTCGGGCGGCCCAATAGCTTGCTGAGGCAGATTGAAACTGCCTTCGAATTTGAACTTTCTTTGTTTGTCGGGTCCGAGCGTACCGAGCCGCTCCCTGTATCCGCTCCGGCATATCGCCGTGAGCATCAATGCCGGACTGTTTCCCACATTCTGCA
>JAGWML010000036.1 GCA_028873155.1 Acidobacteriota bacterium | reverse complement strand
CGAAATGTCGTTCAAGATGGCCGGCCGCCTTGCCTTCCGCAAGTGCATGGAGCAGGCCAAGCCGTGCCTGCTTGAGCCCGTCATGAAGGTTGAGATCGAGGCTCCCGACGAGTTCGCGGGCACGCTGATGGGCGACCTGAACAGCCGCCGCGGGCGCGTGCAAGGCATGGAGACGCGCGGCCGCACGACGATCATCAATGCTGAAGTGCCGATGGCGGAGATGCTGACCTACGGCACGCACCTCACCTCGATGACGCAAGGCAAGGGCAGCTACCGCATGGAAGTGAACCACTACGACATCGTGCCCCAACCCGTGGCCGAAAAGATTCTGGCCAACGCCAAGCGGCCGGTCGAAGTGGAAGAGGAATAACTGGCAGGCAAGATCATCACCGAGTGTTAGTCATAGCGCTCGGTGATGATTTGCTTGCGATTCCAGCCGAGCCCTTTTAGCTTTTCGCGGACGGCGTTGATCATCGGGCTCAACCCGCAGACATACGCGTGGATGCCGAACTCCGGTCCGGCAGCATTCATCTCGCTCTCTGATGCAATGCGCACCGCATGCTCCTGCACGTAACCGCGCAGCCCGCTCCAATCCTCTGCGGCTCGGCTCAGCGTCGGCAGATACTGGAAGTTGGCATACTGTGCGGCGTAGGCTTCAAACTCGTCGCGATAATACAGCTCTGTCTCACGGCGTGTTCCATAGATCAGCCAGATCTGATGTCCCTCGCTGCGGTCAGGCCCGCCCGTTGGAAACAGCCATTGCAAAAATCCGCGCATCGGCGCCACGCCGGTGCCGGTTGCAATCAGGATTGAGTCAGTGAGCGGCTGATGCAGCGTGAAGAACCCGAGCGGCTCCTGGAACTGCTGCGTCTCGCCCTCTTCCATATCGGCCAGGCGGTTTGAAAAGAATCCGTCATCGACGCGATTCAGGCACAGCGCAAAACGATTGCCATGCGGCGCCGACGCAATGGAGTAGGCGCGCATCTGCTGCTTGCCGTTTGCGTCCTCTGCCACCGCCGAAACAAACTGCCCAGGCGTGAAAGCAAAGTTGCCTACACCGTCCACCTCAAAATCCAGATGGAAGCATTGGGCACGCTCTGAAAGGCACCGCTTCATGATCAGGCGCGCCGTCAGCAGGTCTCTCGTCACTGGAATCTCGCTTGAGGGAAGTCTGGCCCCATGCGGGCCTCAAGGGCAGTATCGCGACCAGGCGCCACGTGTGGCAAGCCCAACGACGGAGAAGTAAGTTCGAGCCCCGTAGAATTGCAAACCAAAGCACGATGAAACGCGGGGAACGATGCCAGCGAGCGGATGCGGCGCATGGCAACAGGACCGAGGAGGCATGTTTTTCAATCCCTCGAAGTAAGAACTGTTAGAAAGTGAGTTATTCTCTTAAGCATGGCATCCGAATCGATACTCGCACTCATCGACGCAGAAATCGCAAAACTGATTGGGGCACGCAAGATTCTTGCGAAAGCCGGCACGCTGGGCGGTGCAGATATTGAGGGCGCGGTCAAGAAAGTCGCTTCATCCGCGCCAAGAAAGCGCGTCCTCAGCCCGGAAGCGCGCAAGCGGATTGCAGATGCGCAGCGCAAACGCTGGGCCGCGCAGCGCGCGAAAAGCAAGTAGGAACCGTAACTCCAGCACGCATCCGGATTTCATGCACTGCGCGGTCCGTTACCAGGTTTCGACAGCGAGCACATTTGGCGGCCCCGAGTGGCCCTGGATAACCTGCGTCTCGATGACAGCTTCCATATTCTTGTGCTGCCAGTCTGCAGGCACCTTGGACAGCAGCGAATCCAGATAGACGGGGTTATAGAGAATCTCCCCGGCCGCCTCAGTACCTTCCTCGGAGATTCCGGCGGCAATAATCACAGGCTGGCCCGTCGTCTTGTCCTGAATACGCGCGACGATCGCGTAATCCTTCGAAAGCTTCTCATACGGCAGATCCCATGCGGTTGCCCAGGTTGTCTTCTTATTGCTTTTGCGGTCGACAAGCAGTGCGACGCCGTCCTGCGACTCAAAGCCGAAACGCAGCTTCTGGGTCACGCGCAGCGTCCATAAGTTATCGAAGGCTCCAATCAGCACCACCGGACCCTCCCGCAGTTGCGCAAAGGTTGCCTCCGAAGCAGGCACAACGCGGAACGTTTTGCGTCGCATCTCGAGCGCGGCCGCAGTACGCGTGAGGGTGATGACATCCGCGAGCGCCAGATTGCCGGAGTAGTGCAGGCGGACGTAAAGCTGATCCGGCTTGGAGGGTGGCACCGGCGCATTCATGTCATTGATATCTTCGAGGTCGATGTTCTTGGCCGGCTCGCCAAGGCAGAAGGTGGCCGGGTTTGCGCTGGCTGTAACCGGCTCCCAGAAGAGGTCGATATTCGTAGGCTTTGGGGCCGGTGGAGTCGAAGGATAACTGCGGCCGAGCATCACTCCGCCAGCCGCAACTGCCACCAGAGCAATTGCCGCCCCGAAGATCCACCCCAGCCGCGGCAAGCGCCGAGGGTGCCCGTACTCCGCGGATTGGGCTGCCACGTCTGCAAGGGTTGAATCGGTCAGTGCTTCCACCGGCTCCGGTGCTGGAGGCGGCTCCGGCATTCGAAAGACCGGCACGTACGAGCCCGTTGGCAACTCGATAATCAGTTCGCCCGTGTGCGCGGGGTCGTAGTAGTACTGCGAGAGCCGCTTGCGTACCTCGCCGGCGGTAATGCGGACCACCGGGTCGGCGTTGGCGTCGTAACTGGGCGTCCGCCCAAAGACCTCGACGCCAATGCTGCGCTCTTTCAACTCTGCTGCGTTGCCCCGCAGAGCCTGATCAACCACGTAGGCAAGCAGCGCGGGGTAGCGTTTGCTGTTGGCAAAGAGCGGGTGCGCCACCAGTCACTCCACCTGATCCCGGATCGACGCCGGGTCCAGGGCAGCCTCCTGCGCTTCAGCATGGACAGCCAATTTTTGGGCTACAGCCATTTCTTGCGCCCCTCAATTCATATCCGGGAGAACGTTCAAGGCTCTGCTCTCCGACCCGTTGTCGGCGGTTGGGTTTGCCATTCCATCACGCAATGGAGCCGAAACCCACTCTCCAGGGCCATTTCGGTCTTCGATCCTGGATCGCTGATTTCCTGAATTTCAGTGCGAGTTGCGGAGCTTGCTCCCACATGCAAACCGACATGCGTATGATACGTCTACGTAATGCACCTGTCTATACGTCGTCAAATTCTTTAATTCAAGCAACTTAGATAAAAATATGAATCTCGGTACCCGATTAAACCTATCGGGCTGGCCGGCTCTGCCCTACAGTTGCAATCGGTCCAGAAAGTGTGTCCCGTGTGCGTTCTGTGAAGAAGAGATTCTTCCGGGGCGAGACAACGGGAGCGCATTTTCTTGTGATTGCGGCTCCTCGCCCCTCCGAATTGCAGATCTGGATTCCATCCAGACGGAACGATTCGGGGGGCGCTTTTTTTTGCAGGGAAAGGTTCAGGCACACCACCGGGGGGAATTGGAGAACCGGGAGCGCGTGCGCCGGTAAGATTGGATCGCCCTTCAGCCGTTCCGCAAACCCGCGCCGCGAAGGGCGCGAGTCTCCCACTTCCATCTGAGCCTGTTAGTGCGCTTCGGTCAGCTCTTCCGTCGCCTTGCTCATCTTCGCTGTGCGCTCCAGCTTGTCCCAGTTGAAGGGCTTGCCGTCGATGGCTCGCTTGAGCGTCTTGAACAGGACAATCGAGAAGACCTGACGGTAGGCAAAGCGCTGCAGCCAGATGTGAAAGAGCAGCCAGCCATCGCCTTTGTTGGCGGGGTGGCGTCGCTCCAGGCTGAACGCAACTGTGGAAGTGACGAAGTCGATGAGCAGGAATGCCAGGAAGTAGGCCACCAGTTTCTGCAGGCTTGCCACCGACGCTGCCTCGGGGTGGTAATGGCGGTCGATGAAGTAGTTGATGGTGCCGTAGACAAACATCAGATCAATGAACGGCGAGACCAGCGGCAGAAGCATCTGGAAGATGAGAATGTTGGGCAGCGCGAACAGGCCCATCGCCTTGTTGCGGACAAAAGCCATGCGGTGCTTCCACACCGACTGCAGGATGCCGAAGGACCAGCGGAAGCGCTGGCGCATCAAGCCCTTTGCGTCGATGGGCGCCTCGGTAAAGGCTAGCGCGCGATCCTCGTAGACGACCTTGTATTTATTTTCGAGCAGATTCATCGTCAAGTCGGCGTCTTCGGCTACCGTGTTCAGCGGATAGCCTCCCGCAGCACGTACAGCTGTTGTGCGCCACGCGCCAATGGCGCCCGGCACTACGGTGACGACGTGGAAGAGATCCAGGGCACGCCGCTCAAAGTTCTGGCTGGTGATGTATTCCAGAGCCTGCCACCGCGTCCACAGGTTCACGCGGTTGCCAACCTTGGCGTTGCCGGCGACGGCGCCGATGGAGTCGTCCTCAAAGTGGGGAATGAGCTTGGAGATTGCG
Source organism: Acidobacteriota bacterium (assembly GCA_028873155.1). Lineage (GTDB taxonomy): Bacteria > Acidobacteriota > Terriglobia > Terriglobales > Acidobacteriaceae > Telmatobacter. The sequence goes on along the minus strand of JAGWML010000036.1, from coordinate 11,790 downwards.
TCGGCGGCGATGACGGTGTCCGCGTCGATGCCCACATAGTAAGGCTCGTCAATCTGCTCGATGGCATAGTTGAGCGCCGCGGCTTTGCCGCCGTTGGGCTTGGTGAGCACGGTGACGCGGCCCGCTGCAATCTCCTTTGCGTAGGCCTCCCGCGCCACCTCATAGGTGCGGTCGCTGGAGCCGTCGTCAATCACGATCACGCGGAGGTTCTCGTAGTCAGAGTGCAGTACCGAACGCACCGTTCGCACAATGACCGTCTCTTCGTTGTATGCGGGCACCAGCACGGCGATGCGCGGACTGAAGCCGGCGGAGGCCTCGCGGTGCGGGCGGCGCAGGCGGTCAATGACGGCGAAGATACCAACGAGAATCAGCCGGGCGCTCATCAGAATGTCGCCGACGAAGAAGACCATCACAATGAAGCCGCCGATGAACGCCAGCGTGGAGAAGGCAATCGAGTCCGGGATGGAGCGCAGATACTGGCGGAAGGTGAGCTTGGGCATGACCTCCGCCGTGGTCTTGCCCATGAGCGCGGAGACCGGCACAATCTGGTAGCCGTTTGCGCGCAGCGTATCGATGAGCACCGGCAGGGCCGCTATTGTTGCCGAACGGTTACCGCCGCCGTCGTGCAGCAGAATGACCGAGCCGCGAAACTGCGGTTTGGTCTTCATGACCTTCAATTGGTCAAGGACTGACTTGCAGATTTCGGCCGGCGTCTTGCGCACCCGCTCATCCCAGTCATTGGTGTCGATCTTGTTGCCAATGATGATGAGTCCGTCCTTCTGCACCTCGACGATAGGCCGGGCCTGGTCGTCTGTGTCCGGCTCTTCGTCAATGTCGTAGGGGGGACGGAAGTAGAGCGGCTGCACACCAAGCTTGCTGGCGAAGAGGCGCTCGGTAAGGTTCACTTCGAGATCGAGTTGGCGCCGCGAGATTTCGCTGATGTCCGGATGCGTGTAGGTATGGTTCCCAATCTCGTTGCCCTCGCGCACCGCCCGCTGCATCACGCCCACATTCTGCAGAGCTTCGTCGCCGATCATCATGAAGGTGCCGGTGGCGTGCTTCTCCTTCAGAATGTCGAGGATGCGCGGCGTCCAGCGCGGATCGGGGCCGTCGTCGAAGCTGAGCGCGACTTCGTTCGGATGATAGCCGTAATACTGGACGGTGTAGGTATGCGGATACACGTCGAGGTGCTCATCGATGATGAGCTTCTTCGAGGGATCGGGCTCGTCCGTGTCCACTTCTACCGTGCGCGTGCCGGACTGCGGCAGGCCGGTGACTCGCAGGATGTCGCCCTCGCCCTCGCTGTCCACATCATGGCCGGGTTGCAGCGATCCGAGAGCCTGCAGCGATGCTGGGCTGCTGGGCCGGTCCCACACGTTCCAGAGCGAGCGGTCTTCTGAGCCCAGCCGCCAGAGGGCAAAGGTCTGCAGGCCGAGCTGGCGCGCCGCACGCATCTCGTTGAGCAACGTGACGCCGTCGAGGAACCAGACAACATGGCGCTGGTTGGCGTCTTCGTCGATGTATTCGTAGTGGGGATTGAGCGAGTTGTAGTCGAGGTCAAGGTCGGCGTCGGCATCCGCGGCGCGCTGCCACGCGTCGGAGACAGAAAGATCCTCAGTATCCACCACCTCAGGCTTGGGCGGCTTGCTGCCGTGACGGCCCTTCGCCGAGGGAATCGTCAGAGTCCAGTCATAGCCATAGTTGCCGACGGCGCAGATAATCTTTTCCTTGGGCACAATCTTCAGAGCGCGGCTCAGATTGGCGATGAACCAGTCCTGGCTGGCAATGGGCCCCGGATCGCTCTCGACCTCGTGCTGGTCATAGTTCATCAGCACAATACCATCGGAGTTGGCCGCGATCGTCTTGAGGTCCGCGTCGGGTGCGGAGACGGCAACGTTGACGTAGAGCCGCAGATTGCGCGGGTGCAGGTCAGCGTAGAGCTCCTGAATGAAGCTGAGATAGCCGGATTCGTCTTCGTCGGGCAGGCTCTCGAAGTCAAGCGACAGGCCGTGATAGGCAGGCAGCGCAGAAAACAGCCGCACAATCTGCTCGCGCAACGCCGCCCGCTTCACAGGGTCCATCAGAAGCTGACCCACCGACGCATCCCAGCTTTGCGTGTGCAGGTTGTAGTTATTCAGGTGGGGAAAGATTTCCGTCGACTCGCGGGCGGCGGTGATGACGTTCTTGACCTGGTTGAGTTCATCCGGGTCGTGAACCGATGCGCCCTGCACAACCGGATATTGGCGGATGTTGTCGCTGCTGACGGCCAGAAGCGTGGCGTCGGTCCCGTTCACATGGAGCCACTGCGGAAAGAGCATATCGATCTGATGGACATGCTCTTTCAGCGACGAGTAGCTCGATGCGTCGTCGGGCGCATAGTAGGCGGCACGTAGACCCTCGCCGCTGTTGAAGGGAATTTCAGAGGCGAGACGGGTAGTCTTTCTGCGCGCGGGGCGGGGATGATTGGCACGAAGCTGGGGCGCGCGATCGTTCAGCGCCTTGTAGTTGTGACGCGGCAGGGGCAGCAGCAGCTCGGGCAAGGGCGCCGAGCGGAGGACGTTGAGAATAAACGCTGCCAGCACCAGCGTGATGCCGATGGCGAAGAAGTCGAGCATGCGGCGCAGTCGCTTCCAGCGCTGCCGTCCGGGATCGTGAAAGATCTGCTTTTCCGCCATGCTTCCTCTCGCTCTGGTCTCTTCCTTGAGTGTATCGCGGGACAATTGAGAAGCGGGCAAGCGGAACGACCTGAACGAGATACGCGAGTCACTGAAACGTTTGCTCCCGGCAAATCAGAAAGGCGTCAACCGGCGCGGCCTGCACAGAGACACGCCGGCACGATAGAGTACGAATCGTATGCACGATCAGGAGGACGCTCGCGCGGATGCCGATGGTCTGCCGAACCTTGGCCGATGGACCTTGACCGAGGTTGCGGCCGCGCTGGCGGCTGGCGGGCTGCTGCGCGCGTGGATGCTGGGCCGCTTCTTTCAGACCGACGGCGACCCGCTGATCTACGGCGACATTGCAAAGAACCTGCTGCTGCGGGGGAGCTATGGCTTTTCGGCCGGCGTCGGGGTTGAGCCGACGCTGATCCGGCTGCCAGGCTACCCGCTGTTTCTGGCAGCGTGCTTCCGGCTCTTCGGAATCGACCACTATGGAGCAGCGTGCTGGATCCAGATTGTGCTCGAACTGGCCGGCTGCCTGCTGCTGGCGGATGTTGCGCGAACGATCGTGCCGCGCGCAATGGGTCGTGGCGCGGCGCGGGCTACGCTGTGGCTCGCGGTGCTCTGTCCTTTTACGGCGATCTATGCGGCCACGCCACTGGCTGAGGCACTGACGCTCTTCTCGATTGCCGTGGCGCTATGGACAGCGGTGCGGTTTGTGGCGCACCCCGGCTGGCGCGATGCGCTGCTATTTACGGTTGCTGTCACGTACGTGGCACTGCTGCGGCCGGACGGCGCGCTGGTGGCCGTGGCCTTTGCACCGGCGCTGCTGCTGGCCCTGCGGTCGACGCCCAAGCGGCGGGTTGCGATGGTTGTGATGTGCGGACTGCTCGCGCTGGCGCCCTTCGCTGTGTGGACCGCCCGCAACTGGCGCGTCTTTCATGTGGTGCAGCCGCTGGCTCCGCGGTCGGCCACAGACCCCGGCGATCCGGTGTACAAGGGATGGGACGCGTGGACCCGGACGTGGTGCCTCGACTTCATTTGCACCTAAGAGGTGTGCTGGAATGTACCGGGTGGCGCGCTCGACATCGGCCAGCTTCCGGCGCGCGCCATGGACTCGCCTGCGCAAAGAGCCGAGACGCAGGCGCTGGCCAACGCCTACAACGCGAATGGCTACAACCTGACCCCCGCGCTGGATGCGGAGTTTGCGCAGCTCGCCGCAGAACGCACGGCGGCGCATCCCTGGAGGGCGCATGTCTTGCTCCCGCTCGGCCGGATGGCGGATATGTGGCTGCGGCCGCGCGTGGAGAACCTGCCCATCGATCTGGACTGGTGGGTGTATGCGCACCACCATACTGAGACGGTTTTCAGCTGGGCTTACGCGGCGCTGAATGCGCTCTATCTGCTTCTGGCCGCGGCGGGGCTCTGGCTGCGTCCGCGCCTGTGGCAATGGATGCTGCTCTACTGCGTGCTGCGCAGCGCTCTGCTGCTGACCGTGCAGGCGCCTGAAGCACGATACACGCTGGAGTGCTTCCCGATTCTTATCGTGGCAGGCGGAGTGGCGCTGGCCGCGGGCTGGCACCGGCTGCGGAGCCTCGGCCAGCGATCTACCGCGTGACGTATTGCGTTTTGCTGTCGGTCTTGAACTTGAAGGCGTCGCCGGGCAGCGACTGATTCACTTTGATGTTGAAGTAGTGGCAGTGGCGGCTCTGCCCCTGACCCTCGTCGAAGTCCTGCTGCACGCTGACTCCGCGCGCGGTGTCGAGCCACAAGGTCACTTTTAGCAAATTCTTGCGGATATTCGGGTCCTTCGGAACCAATTCGAGCTTGTCGGTGTGAATGCCGTCGATGGTTTCCTTGCCGAGGTACTTCATGTCCCACTTTGTTTCGAGATCTTTGCCGCTGGCGCCGAAGCCGAGCATGAACCAGCTCTCATACTGGCCAAGTTTTGTGAGCGTCGTGACCTGATTGGGCAGCGATTCATACAGGCGAACCACACCGCCGGAGAGCGTAACGACTTTGGGCACCGGCCGGTCGTTGACTTCGTTGATGTGCACGCCCATCTGAAAGTTCTTACCCGTGCGCTCGTAGTAGACGATGCCCTTCTGCACGTCCTTGTCGGGGATCGGGTCGGTCTGAAGGGAGTCGAACTCGAAGTCGGCTGTGGTGGTGTGAAAGCTGGCCGCGGCGGCGTCGAGTTGGCGCAGCACGGATTGCAGGTCATCGCCGTGGGCGGCGCGCGCGGACCCACAGCCAAGGGCGAACCCCGCGAGTAAAACAAAGACTTTCTTAAGATTCATGGACATCCTGTTCTGATGATTGGATGCACGGGCGAGCGGAAAAGAGACGAGGAATGTCTCTAGCGGTGCGCCCAGATCTTCCACACAAGGTTGCCGTCCTGGTCCCGCCCGGTCTCCCAGTGTTCGACAAAGACGGCATCGCCGGTGACGGGCTCGATGGCGCGGCGCAGGGTCTTCTTCACCTCGGAGGTGGTGGCGTCGGGCGCGAGCTGCACATCGTCGGCGAGCACGGAGACGATGACGCCATGGCCGCCGTCGCCAACCACCTGGATGGCATGGCGCGGTCCGGCTGTGCGGGAGGGCTTGTCGCCGTAATCCCACAGCTGTGGCGTGACGAAGATGAAGAGAAGAATCAGCGTCACCATCACGTCATAGTGGAAGCTGCCGCGCGAGTAGGTCCAGTAGAAGTAGCTTTTGAGAATGCGGTTCATACTGCGTTACTTTGTGATCCTTTCGAGGCCGCCCATGTACGGGCGCAACGCCTCGGGAATTTCAACGGAGCCGTCGGCCTGCTGGTAATTCTCCAGAATCGCCAGCCAGGTGCGGCCCACGGCGAGCCCGCTGCCGTTGAGCGTGTGGACGAATTCGACCTTGCCCTTGGGGCCCTGACCGGCGGCACGGAATCGGATGTTGGCGCGCCGCGCCTGGAAGTTGTCGAAGTTAGAGCAGGACGAGATCTCACGATACAGCTGCTGGCCGGGCAACCAGACTTCGAGATCGAACGTTTTGGCTGACGAGAAACCCGTGTCGCCGGTGCACAGCAAAACTCTGCGATACGGTAAGCCCAAAATCTCCAAAATCTCTTCGGCGTCGCGGGTAAGCTTTTCGTGCTCGGCGTCGGAGTCTTCGGGCCGGGTGAACTTGACCAGCTCGACCTTCTGGAACTGGTGCTGGCGGATGATGCCGCGCGTATCTTTGCCAGCGGCTCCGGCCTCGGCGCGGAAGCACGGTGTGTAGGCCGTGAGACAGATGGGCAGCCGGTCTTCGTCGAGGATCTCGTCGCGGTAGAGATTAGTGACGGGGACCTCGGCGGTGGGAATGAGCCAGTGGTCGTTGAAGCGTCCGAACTCCGCTGGATCAAATCCCGATTGCTGAAGCTGCTTAATCGCATCATCGCCTTCTTCGAGAGCATCGGAGCAGCGGAAGAGGTCCTCCGCGAACTTGGGCAACTGGCCGGTGCCGAAGAGGGACTTCGAGTTGACCATGAAGGGTGGCAGCACTTCAGTGTAGCCGTGGCCGCCTTCTGAGACAGACCGCGTGTGCCGGTCGAGCATGAAGCTGATGAGAGCGCGTTCCAGCCGCGCGCCTGCGCCCATGTAGACGGCGAAGCGGGCGCCGGAGAGCTTGGCGGCGCGTTCGAGATCGAGAATTCCCAGCGCCTCGCCGATCTCCCAGTGCGGTCTGGGCTCGAAGTCGAAGACGCGCTTTTCGCCCCAGGATTTGACGACTGGATTGTCGGCCTCGGATGTGCCGATGGGAACCTCGTCGCGCGTGAGGTTGGGGATGCTCGACAGCGCAAAGCGCATCTGCTCATCGAGCGAGGAGGCCAGCTTGTCCAGCTCGTCGAGGCGATCTTTCAGCGCCCGCGTCTCATCCATCAGCGCGGTGGCGTCTCTGCCGGCTTTCTTGAGCGCGCCGACCTGCTGCGAGAGCTCGTTGCGGCGGGCTTTGAGCTGCTCTGCCTGCGTGATGGCCTCGCGGCGCTTCTGGTCGAGGGAGCGAAAATCGCCGAGAAGGGATGCAGGGTCTGCGCCGCGCGCGCGCAGTTTTGCTTCCACAAGGGGCAGATTCGCCCGGACAAAGTTCAGATCGAGCATGCCCTTCTAGTTTACCCGACGGTCAGGGCAGGCTTACGGACGGTCGGGAGGCAGCGGCGCTCTGCCACTGGCTGACCCCGCGGCTTGATCCTGCCAGCCCGGCAGGTGCTGGTCGCCGGTGATAAGGCGCGCGGCACGAGTGAAGGTGAAGTAGCTCCAGATCCAGGTGGCGAAGACGGAGATGCGGTTGCGAAAACCAATGAGAAACCAGATGTGGACGGTGAGCCAGGTGAGCCATGCGGGCAGTCCGCTCATGTGCGCTTTGAAGGGCCATTCGACCTTCGCGATGGCTGCGCGGCGCCCGATCGTCGCCATATCGCCTTTATCGAAGTAGCGGAAGGCGGGGCGCGGTTTGCTGGCCAGGTCGGCGGCGATCATGCGGCCCACGTGGTCGCCCATCTGCATGGCGGGCTGAGCGACGCCGGGAATCGGATGGCCGTCCTGCTCGACGTGAGCGAGGTCGCCGAGAATGAAGACCTCGGGCATGCCGGGAGGGTTGAGGCGGTCGTTGACGAGGACACAGCCGCGGCGGTCGAGGGGCACACCGAGCAGCGTGCCGAGCGGCGAGGCCTGCACACCGGCGGCCCAGAGGGTGACAGCTGCATCGATGCGGGAGCTGCCCTGCTCGCCTTGTGCCTCAACCCATCCTGGACCGATGGCGGAGACGTGGGCGTTGGTGCGGACCTCAACGCCAAGCCTGATGAGCGCGGCCTCCGCTTTTGCCGAGAGATCGGCGGGATAAGCGGACAACAGGTGCGGCGAGCCCTCCAGCAGCAGCACCCGCGCCCTGGCAGGATCGATGTGACGGAAGTCGCGGCGCAGGTAGAGGCGCGCAATGTCGGAGATGGCTCCTGCAAGCTCAACGCCGGTTGGGCCTCCGCCGATGACGATGAAGTTCAGCGGCGGATGCCAGCCCTGCTCGAGCATCTGGCGCTCTGCCAGCTCAAAGGCAAGCAGGACGCGGCGGCGGATTTCGGTGGCGTCTTCGATGGTCTTGAGGCCGGGCGCGAGCGGCGCCCACTCGTCGTGGCCAAAGTAGGAATGCGTAGCGCCTGTGGCGACGACGAGATAGTCGTAGGCCATCTGTCCGCCAGACGTCAGCGAGATTCGGTGCCCAATTCCGTCGATGCCCGTCACTTCGTCCATGAGGACCTGGACGTTCGCCTGCTTGCGCAGGATGCCGCGGATGGGCTGGGCGATGTCTGCCGGGGAAAGCACGGCGAGCGCTACTTGATACAGCAGCGGCTGAAAGGTGTGGTGATTGCGGCGGTCGATGAGGGTGACATCGACCGCGAGGCGGGCGAGGGACTGCGCGGCATGCAGACCGGCGAAGCCGCCGCCGAGGATGAGCACACGCGGGCGCGCCGGGGCAGCGTGGACAAGCTGTGTGACCGGCGCAGCCATGCGACTAGGTGCTCGCTTGCCGGGCTTCGCCAAGGATGAGCTTGAGGGTCATCTGCTTGCGGCCACGCAGGATGGTGATGGAGACGGTGTCGCCGGCCTGATGCTTGTCCATGATGGCGCTCAGGTCTTCCGGGTCGGTAACCTGCTGGCCATCCACAGCGACGATGAGATCCCCGCCAAGAAGGATCGGCGTGTTGCCGACGTAGGCCTGTTCGCTGCCGCCATGCAGGCCGGCGCGCTCCGCAGCTCCGCCTGGAAGGACTTTCTGGATGAGCACACCGTAATCGGCGGCGAGGCCCATCTGCTCCGCGAGGTCGGGACCGATGCCAAAGGAGACGATGCCGAGCGAGGGCCGCTTGACGCGCCCGTAGCGGGTGAGGTCGCCGAGAACGGCCTTGGCGGTGTTGATGGGGATGGCGAAGCCGATGCCGGCGTTCTGGTCTGCGTTGGAGAGGATCATGGTGTTGATGCCGATGACCTCGCCGTGCGAGTTGAGCAGCGGACCGCCGGAGTTGCCGGGGTTGATGGCTGCGTCAGTCTGGATAGCGTCTTCGATGGTTGCCCCACTGGCGCCTTTGATGGAGCGGATCGAGCTGATGATGCCACGCGTCATGGTTCCGCTGAGGCCGAAGGGATTGCCGATGGCGTAGACCTCCTGGCCGACAGAAAGGCCGGATGAGTCAGCGAGCGTGACGGGCTGCAGGTTGGGCGCAGAGATCTGCAGCAGCGCGAGGTCATGCACGTGGTCTGCGCCGACGACGGTGGCCTTGTAGCTGGTCTTGTTGCTGAGCGTGACCTGGATGCCGCGGTTGGCGCCGTCGATGACGTGGTAGTTGGTGAGGACGTGGCCGGCCTTGTCGAGCACGAAGCCGGAGCCCTGACCCTCCTGCGGGACCGCGCCGTAGAAGAAGTCGAAGACGACCTGGCGTGAGGTGATGTTGACGACCGAGGGCAGCACGCGCTTGTAGACGCCGATGTTGTTCAGCTCCGCGGCGTCGTAAGCCGGGGCGGCCTCAGCCTCGGTGAGCTGGAGCGGCGAGCTGGAGCCATGGCCGCCAAGGAACGAGACGTTGCCGAGGCGCGAGGGCAGATGGGTGGTGATGTAAAGGAATCCACCGACAAGTAGAACAATCAGCAGGAACCGGCGCAGTTTCATGGTGCGTAGCGAGACCTTTCTCAACGCAGATGCGGCGGGAGCGCGGAACGATTCCGGGTTCGGAGGCTCTGCGGCTGCCGCTTTCTATTTTAGAGAACGCCGGAGTCACCGGCGTTGCTCCTTGCCTGGAGTTCTGCCCAAAGCGTTTCTACCTGGGTGCGAAGTGAGGCTAGGTCGCCGTCATTGACGAGGACGTAGTTGGCACGGGAGGCCTTTTCCGCGTCAGGCATCTGGAAGGCGAGGCGCGAGCGGGCGTCGGCCTCTCCGGCGGGGCCGGACTGGCCGGTGCGGGCGAGGTAGCGGGCGATTTTGAGGTCATCAGGCGCGGTGACGACGACGACACAATCGATACGGTTGCGCCAGTCGGCGAGGACGGAGGTGTAGTCACCGCGGGCCTGGGCGTCGCGCTCGACCTCGAGGATGAGCGCGGAGACGATGACGGCGATGGCGTTGGGATTGCGCGCGGCGACCTCGTCCATCCACGTGCGCTGGGCCTCAATGACTGCTGGATGGATGATGGCGTTCAACTCGTGCATGCGGCCCTGCGAGAAGGCAAGTTTGGCAAGAGCGCCGCGGTTGAGGGTGCCATCGGGGCCGGCGACCTGCGGGCCAAAGACTCGGAGAATCTGCTGGTAGACGGGCTGGCCGGGCTCCATCATGGTGCGGCCGAGTTCGTCGGACTCGATGACCTCGGCGCCGAGGGAACGCAGCATGGCGGCAACGGTGCTTTTGCCGCTGCCCAGACCGCCGGTGAGGCCAACGCGGAGCATGAGCTAGAGTCCTCTGCGCATTTTGGCGGCGCGGACGGTGTTGGCCATGAGCATGGCGATGGTGAGCGGGCCGACGCCGCCGGGGACGGGCGTGTAGGCGCTGGAGAGCTCGAAGGCTTTGGGGTGCACGTCGCCGACAAGCGTGGAGCCGCGCTTGGCGAACGTGGCTTCGCGTTTGGCGTCGCCGGCAAAGAAGCGGTCGAATTCCTCGCGGGTGGTGATGCGGTTAATGCCGACGTCGATGACCGTGGCACCGGGTTTGACCATCTCTGGCGTGATGAAGCCGGGGCGGCCGATGGCGGCGACAAGAATGTCGGCCTGGCGCGTGATGGCCGGGAGGTCGCGCGTCTTGGAGTGGCAGATCGTTACGGTCGCGTTCTCGTGGAGCAGGAGCATGGCGGCGGGCTTGCCGACAATGTCGCTGCGGCCGACGACGACGGCGTGCGCGCCGCTGATGGGGATCTGGCTGCGCTTGAGGATTTCAATGACGCCGGCTGGCGTGCAGGGTGCGAGCGCGGGGCGGCCGGCCTGCAGGCGGCCCGCGTTGACGGGGTGGAAGCCGTCGACGTCTTTGGCGGGTGAGACGGCGTCGAGCAGCGCCTTGGTATCTACCTGCCTGGGCAGCGGAAGCTGGATGAGGATGCCGTCGATGTCGTCGCGGGCGTTGAGGGCGGCGACGAGGTCGAGCATCTCCTCGGTGGTAACGGTGTCGGGCGGCGTGATGAGGTCGCTGAAGAGGCCGAGGTCGGCGCAGGTCTGCACCTTGCTGCGGACGTAGATCTCCGATGCGGGCACGTGGCCGACGAGGACGGCGGCGAGGCCGGGGCGAATGCCCGCGGCGGCAAGGGCGCGCACTTCTTCGGCAACTTCCTGCTTGATGGCGGCGGCGATGGCTGTGCCGTCGAGAACCTTAGGCATGCAGTACTCCGTGAATCAGGCTGGGAGCAGAGCGAAGGTACGGCCCCCGAAGTCCATCGTAGCGCCTTGCGGCACTGGATGACGGTGAGGGGAAGCGCCGAAGCGAAACGAGGGCGAAAATGACTTTGGAAAAATGTGCAAGCTTTCTGTGGAAGAGAAAAGTATTGGAGGGAGGGTGGGGTGGGTATTTTTCCTGTCCGGTGGTAAGGACTGGAAGCATGCCCAACATTTTGAACCGGGTGCATCTCCGGGACTGCGACGGGGGGGAAGTCGTGTTGTTCGACGGCATGGCGCGGCTCTCCTGGAGATGAAAATGCCTGAGATCGCGGCCGGTGGGCGCGGTTCTCAGGCTGATAGATCTAGTATGCGCTTTGGGCGGAATTAACCTGCAAAACGGCGCTGAGTTTTTGCGCAGTGGAATGAGCGGGTTAGAAAATAGTTTGCGCGATGAGGCTTGACGGGAAAAGAGCTTCTAGAAACGTAGGGTCTTGTTTGAGCGATCGGGGTGGATGCCGTAGCAGATGGATCCCGTGGAGCGGAGCTGCTCTAGCGCGCAACCGCCACGACCTGGAGGCTCTGCCCGAACGGCGGCCTGCAGATTCGTGCTTCAAACGCATGGACACCGGGAAAGATGAGCCGATCAAACAATCGCACTGCGGCAGGATCGAAGGAGCGCTTCTTTAACACACAGAAACTCAGCCACCACGCAAAGTAGCCGACAAAGTTATAGTAGCGACACTGCACAATTTCAAATCCAGCGGACTT
>JAGWML010000035.1 GCA_028873155.1 Acidobacteriota bacterium | reverse complement strand
TGAGAGGTTCGACGATGACCCCCGATGCTGGCTCACGGATCATCCGGTGATTCCGGGGCCGGTGAACCTGGTGGAGATTTTGCTGACAATGGCGGTTCACCCGGCACGACACGCAAAGCAGATTGCGGAGATACGGGAAGGGATGCGCATTGACGGGCGGGGGACTGCGCCGTAGGCTCATGGTATGGAATTCAGGGTCAGTGAACTGGAAAAGGAACCGGTTGAATACGATCTGGAACTTGCTCCGGGAGCGGTTGATCTGGGTGCGGAGGCTGAGCAGGAGGGCGCGATGTCGGCCGCGGGACGGGCTGAGGTCATCCACGAGCACCGGGGACCCAAGGAAATTGTGGCGGACATCCGGCTGAGGGGCCGGTTCAAGGGCGTCTTCCAGGTGCCTTGCGCGCGCTGCCTGGAGCCGGTCTCGACGCCTCTTGCAGGCGACTATGACCTGATCTTTCGGCCTGTAGGGGTGGATGGGGGCTCGGCAGAGCGTTCCATCTCTGCGCAGGAGACGGAAATCGGTTATTATCAAGGAGACAGTCTTTTGCTTGAGGATGTGCTGCGCGAGCAGGTGCTTTTGTCTCTGCCGGTTAGGACGCTTTGCAAGCCGGACTGCAAGGGGCTTTGCCCTCGCTGCGGAAAGAACCGCAACCTGGATGCGTGCACCTGCGATGAGGGTCCAAGCGACCCCCGCTGGGAGGCGTTGTCCGGGCTCCGCAGCCAGATCAAGTCCTGAAAGACCCCGAGATTTTGGGTGTCCCGAACGCGCCGGACGGCTGTGAGGACCGCGTATGGTCTTGAGCTGGAAGGGGATCGGGCAGGGACACGAAAGGAATTGCATCATGCCGAATCCGAAAAGGCGCCACTCCACGCGCCGCACAGCCAACCGCCGCGCTCACGACTTTCTGACCGCCAGCGGCCTCTCTGAGTGCCCCAGCTGCCACGAGAAGAAGCTGCCCCATCGCGCCTGCCCCAAGTGCGGCGATTACAAGGGCCGCACCGTGCTGGAAACCAAGGAAGCAGCCAAGTAACTCAAGGCAGCCATGCTCATCGACATCGCGCTGGACGCCGTCGGTTCCGATAAGGCTCCTGAGCCGGAGATCCGGGGGGCGATCCTCGCCTGCCGTCAGCTTCCGGTGCGGGTGCACCTGATCGGCCCTGAGGCGGAGCTGCGCGACCTGCTCGACGAGCACCTTGAAAACGAAGACCTTCCTATCGTCATCCACCACGCCTCAGAGCGCATTGGGATGGGCGAAAAGGCGGCGCACGCGGTGCGTGCCAAGCGGGACAGCTCCATGCGCGTCGGGCTCAAGCTTGTGCGCGAGCGCAAGGTTGCGGGCTTTGTCACGGCCGGTAACACAGGCGCAGCCATGGCGACGGCCAAGATGGTGCTGGGTGCCATGCCCGGTGTAGACCGCCCTGCCCTGGCCACACCCATGCCGACCTCTAAAGGCAATCCCTGCGTGCTGCTCGACGTGGGCGCCAATGTAGATTGCAAGGCGCATAATCTTGAGCAATTCGCCGTGATGGGCGAGATGTACGCGCGCAGCGTGCTCAAGATTCGGCAGCCGCGGGTCGGGCTGCTTTCTATTGGCGAAGAGGAGACCAAAGGCAACGACCTTACCCGCGAAGCCTTCCCGCTGCTGAAGGCTCTGCCGATTCATTTCATCGGCAACGTGGAGGGCCGCGACATCTTCAACGGCAACGCCGACGTGATCGTCTGCGATGGCTTTGTGGGCAACGTGGCACTCAAGACCAGTGAAGGCATCGGCCGCTTTGTGCGCGATGTGCTGCGCGAATCGCTGACGCGCACGGTCACGGCGCAGGTGGGCGCGCTGCTCTCGCGTCGCGCCTTCAACGACTTCCGCCGCCGGCTGGACTACACAGAGTACGGCGGCGCGCCACTACTCGGCGTGCGCGGCGTGTGCATCATCGGGCATGGCTCATCCAACGAGGTGGCCATCTTCAACGGCATCCGCGTGGCGCAGGAGTTTGCCAAAGCCGGCACCAACGACCGTATCGAGGCAGAGTTCGCCAAACGGTCGCCGCAGAAGACAGAGCGCGAAGCATCGGGCGCGGACGCAACCATCCAGTAACCGCTCCGAACATGACGAGTCCAACCGAAAAGGCGCATGCACTCACTACCTGGGCAGATGCTCTGGCCTGCCCTGTCTGCCGCGGTAATCTGCGGGAGGATTCCGGCCGGGTTACTTGCCTGGACTGTGGCAACATGTATCCCATTGAGGATGGAATTCCTGTGCTGATCGCGGAGCGCAATCTCAACGCACCATCTCGTTGATCTGGCCAGTTGAGACCTCTACCGGCGACGGTAGAAGGGCAGCACGATCAGGCCCGCAATCGCCAATGCGGCCAGCATGGCCAACCCCAGCAGGCTGTAGAGCAGCACCAGATTCGGCCCCTTGGAAGAAGCAGGCGCATCCTCACGTTCCGGTTCTGACGGCTGCATGCGAAGATCACTCATATTTGAGAGACTCGACGGGGTCAAGTTGCGCGGCCCGCGTTGCCGGAACCGTGCCGAAGAGAACTCCGACCAGCGTGGCGGCTGTCAGCGCAATCACAACCGACCACGGTGAAATGGGCAGCGGATAGTCGGTGAAAAAACGGATCGACAACGGTACAGCCAGTCCGACGAGAATGCCGATGAGGCCGCCGGCCAGCGAGATGATGACAGCTTCCGCCAGAAACTGCAGCTTGATCTCGCGGTAGGTTGCTCCCAGAGCTTTGCGAATGCCGATCTCGCGGATGCGCGACCGTACGTTGGCGAGCATGATGTTCATGATGCCCACGCCGCCCACGGCCAATGTGACCGCTGCCACCATCACCAGCACCGCCGTGAGAATGTTTGAGATGGATTCGGCGGTGGTGAGCAACTCCGTCATGTTGAAGACGGTGTAGACCGAGTTTCGCTTGTGCCGCGAAGCAATGATCCGCTGAATCTCCTTCGATGCATCCGGCACCTGGTCCATATTGCGGATTGAGAAGAAGATCTGCTTCACGGTGTCTGTACCGGTGAAGTAACGCGCAACGGAGTAGGGGACAAGGATGGTCTGATTCGAGATCTCCGACTGCCCGAAGGTATCCACGCTTTCCTTGAACGTACCGATGATCGTGAACGGGATGCGACTGATGGAAAAGGTGCGCCCAATTGCCTCGTCCGAACTGCCGAACATCTCACGCGCAAAGGGCTCGGTGACGACCGCGCACTTGATGTGTTCTCCTTCATCTTCATCGTCAAAAAAGCGGCCCGAGATAACGATCAGGTTGCGCACATCCTTGTATTCCGGCGTAACGCCCAGCACGAGTGTGTCTTTGACCACGCCCCCACCAAAGCTGATGCGGTCGTGCATCTCCAGCATGGGCGATGAGTGGAGAACGCTCGGCACCTGGTTCACCACCGCCGACTCGTCTTCGCGCGTCAGGTAATCGTTGTAGAGCACATTCTCGGCGCCCGTTGCCCCGCCGCCGGAGTACTCAACCTCCACCATGTTCGTGCCAATCTTCTGAATCTCGTCCAGGATGAACCGCTTGCCCGTGAGGCCGATGGTTACGACCAGAATCACGGACGCTGTTCCGATGACCATGCCGAGGGCCGTGAGCGCAAAACGGAGCTTGCTGGCTCTGAAGCTATCCACGGCCAGCTTCACAATCTCGCTCAGCATCATCGTGCGCCGCGCACTCATCAGGGTCTCCTGAAACGCGTGCTGGCGGGCCTGTTCGACGGGATTCATGGGCGTCTGTCTCGTAGGATGCGCAGAACCCTTCTCCGGCTGCGGAAAAGTGTGCGCAGCCCCATTGATATCTTCGCGGGGCTTCTATTCTTCATCATAGTGCGTCGGCGAGCCCTTGCTGCGCTGGAAAAGCTTTGCTCTCGTTTAGTGAGTTGCATGCCCGTAAAACCGCCTGCGACAATCGTGGCACGATGATTCGCCTTGATGCGCATCAGCATTTCTGGCAATACAGCCCCGCCGAGCACACTTGGATGACGGCATCCATGGGCGTGCTCCAGCGCAATTATCTGCCCGCGGACCTGGCGCCGCTCTTGCGGAGCGAGGCGATGGACGGCTCGATTGTCGTGCAAGCACGGCAAAGTATCGACGAGACGCGCTGGCTACTCCAACTGGCGAAGGAAAATTCTTTCATTCGAGGTGTGGTCGGGTGGGTCGACTTGTGCTCGCCCAATGTTGCGGGAGAACTGGAGGAGCTTGCCGCCATCCGGCACTTGGTGGGCGTGCGCCATGTTCTGCAGGACGAGCCGGACGACGGATTCATGCTTCGCCCGGAGTTTCGCAGGGGCATTGCTCTATTGGCGCACTTCGGGCAGGTCTACGACATTCTGATTTATCCGCGCCACCTTCCCGCAGCGCTCGATCTGGTCCGCCAATTTCCGTCGCAGCCGTTCGTGCTGGACCACATCGCCAAGCCTGGGATTGCCGAGGGGCTGCTGGAGCCCTGGGCCGGCGGCATCCGTGAACTGGCCCGCTGTCCCAATGTGGCCTGCAAGGTTTCGGGGATGATTACCGAGGCGCGCTGGGCCAACTGGAGCCCGAAGGATTTTTATCCCTACCTCGATGTTGTCCTCGAATCATTCGGCCCGGAACGGCTGATGATTGGCTCAGACTGGCCGGTTTGCCTGCTGAGCGGGAGCTACCAGGCAGCCATCGGAGTCGTCAAAGAGTACGCGGCTCACCTCACTTCTTCTGAGCGCGATGCGCTCTTCGGCGGCACCTGCGCACGCATCTACGGAGTTCCAGTGGATGCGCCCCAGCGGATGCAGAGCCTTTGACCGAGGGCCGTGCAGCGGCAGGGCAGCACGGAGTTGTTGTCAACATAGTTTCCAGCACTGATCTGGAGTCTGCATTTGCCAGTCAAATCTGATATTTGAAGTAAAGTGGGCTATTTGTCGAACGGGAGCGTCTGAACCCGATTCCCGTTTGCGATGGCCGCGCCGAACGAACGACCTTTACCCTATGACGCTTGCTGCCGCAACGCTACCGCCCGGCCAGCCCGATCCAATCTGGCTGCGCAGAATGCTGGTCTTCCAGGGAGTCAGTCTTGCGGTGGTCGGGATCCTCTCGATTGAGTCCATGGCAGCGTGGCTCATTCCGCAATTCAGCGCCGAGTTGCCGGCATGGGCGCCTTTACTCAGCGGCCCCATCGCGATCAGTGCCCTGCTTTGCGCGCTGAGTCTGGCGTTTGCAGCCATCCACGACTCGCCCTTGCCACTGTTCCTAAGCCGACTTCTGGCTCTTGTACCCGCCCTCGGCAATTTGACGATCCTGCTGGCGAATATCGGTCACCTGCCCACTCTGTCGATCGGGTTTCCAGCCGCCTCGCCGGAGAATCTGGTGGTGGGTAGCGGGACGCTGCAAGCGGTGGTCGCCTTCTTCGTGCTTTCCGTGGGCATGCTCTTAATGCTCTTCAGGGGGCCGTGGCTCAGGATTACCGGTGACATCATCGTTGGTATACTCTGCTTTCTCGCAATTGTGCTTGTCTCGCAAAGTCTCTTTGGCACGGCTGGATTGTTCGGGCTCACAAGCGAGAATCTGGTTCAGCCCCTGACGCTGTTCTGCATCGTGATGCTCACGACTGTAGTGATGTTGCGCCAGGCAGAGTTCGGAGTCTTCTCCATCTTTCTCGGCACCGGCATCGGCAGCAGGATTGCCCGCGGCTTTGCGCCGGTCCTGCTGATCTGGCCATTCTTCCGAGAAGTAGTCGAGGGTCAGAGCGGCTTTCGCCACCTTCTACCTGAGCACTTCGCAGCCTCGATTCTTACTGCACTCGCCGTTTGCATCTCGCTGGTATTTCTCACCCTCATCGTGTGGCGCATCAACGAGATGGAAAAGGAGATTCACGACCTAACCCTGCGCGATGAACTGACAGGTCTCTACAACATGCGCGGCTTTTACCTCCTTGCCGAGCAGACGCTGCGGCTGGCGCAACGCTCCAAGCAGCCGTTCTCCGTGCTCTTTCTCGATTTGGACGGCCTCAAGCAGATCAATGACCAGCAGGGCCATCAGGTTGGCTCCGCCTATCTGGCCGAAACAGGCGAAATTGTGCAGGCTTGTTTCAGAGACGCAGACGTGAAAGGCCGCTTTGGCGGAGACGAGTTTGTTGTGGCGGGCCAGTTCACGATGGTCGGAATTGAGATTGCCGCGCAGCGTTTGCAGACAGCCGCCGAGGAGAGGAATGCAAAGGGCAATCGCCGCTATCCTCTCAGCTTCAGCATCGGTCACGTCACCTCGGATTACTATTCCACCGAGACCCTGAAGGAGTTGGTGACCCGGGCAGACGAAGAAATGTACAAAGACAAGCGCAGCAGGAAGGCGCATCGAAATTAGACGCGCCGTTCAACTGGCGCTCTTCTCATCGACTGCTGAGCCCTGTTCCTCATTGCCATCGAACCGTAGTGCTTCTACACTTGAGTGTGGGCAAACCACGGGTCGCGGAAGTGGTGAAATGGCAAACACACTAGCCTTAGGAGCTAGCGCCCAAAAGGCTTGCGGGTTCAAGTCCCGCCTTCCGCACCATCTCCTCCATCGGTAGAACCCTTCCGGCCTCCTTGCGCCACCGTCGTCCCCGCAGACCGGTTAATCTATTGGAACCATGAGTCCAACCCAGCAACCTCAGATGAACCTTGTCCAGACCCCGGATTATCGCGAGTCCTATGCCAACAGCGTGCAGGTTCGCGTCAGCGTTTGGGATTTTCAGCTTGTCTTCGGCCTTGCAACTAGCGAAAGTCCTGAGAAGGTGACCATCCGCAATCACCAGGCGATCTTCCTCAGTCCGCAGCAGGCCAAGGCCCTGTGGAATGTCCTGGGGCAGAACCTCGCGCAGTATGAGCAGGCGTTTGGCACGCTACAGCTTGAACCGCAGGCGCCCACGCTGCCCACCGGGCCGGTGAATTAAGCCCGCTCCTTGAGCCACTGGATGGTCGTTCCGATGCGCTGGTTTACGATGCTTCGCATGCGACAAGATGCAACTCTGCCGACGTGGATGTTCTTCCCAATCATCTTCTCTGCGCTGTATCTAAGCCACATCACGCTGTTGCGTCTGCCCTACTACTGGGACGAGGCGGGCTACTACATTCCGGCCGCGTGGGATTTCTACCGTACCGGATCTCTCATTCCGGTCACCACGCTCAGCAACGCGCATCCGCCATTGCCGAGCATCTATCTGGCGCTCTGCTGGAAGGTGGCAGGTTTCACGCCGGAGGTGACGAGAGAGGCGATTCTCCTTGTCGCCGCGTTTGCGATTCTCGCCGTGTGGCGCCTTGCACAGAGGCTTTTTGCCGTACCGGCTGTTGCATTCTGGACGGCGACGCTGACCGCTCTCTATCCCATCTGGTTCGCTCAGAGCACTCTCGCGCATGCAGACATCTTTGCTGCTGCCTGCACGTTGTGGGGGCTTGTCTACGCGCTTCCACCCGGCAAGCGCAACCCTTACCTTGCCTGCATCTGGTTCACCCTTGCCGTGCTCTGCAAAGAGACCGCCATCTGTGTGCCTGCTGCGCTGGCACTTTACCGTGCCGCTGAGGGGCTCCGCATGCCTGCGCGGCCCCGGAGGCGCAACCTCAGCGAGAGTGCGTGGTTGCTGGCGAGCGCGCTTCCGCTGGCCGGCTGGTATGCATGGCACTTTGCAAGAACCGGATTCCTCTTCGGCAATCCGGAATTTCTCAGATATAACGCGCAGGCTACGCTCACGCCTTTGCGGTTTCTGGCGGCATTTGTGCACAGGCTGCTGCATCTGACCGCGCACATGAATCTCTTCGTCCCCGTCTCCATGGCTCTGGCTACGCTGCTCTTGCCGGTGCGCAACATGCAGGAGGGCGCTGCGCGTCTGGAGCTTCACGGAAAGGTTCTGTTCCCGATTCTGTGGCTGCTCCTCGCCAACGCGCTCTTCTTCAGCATCCTCGGCGGAGCGTTGCTTACGCGCTACCTCTTGCCGATGTATCCGCTGGTCATTCTGCTGGCGGTTGTTCTTCTTTACCAGCGGGCGCCGGCCTGGCATGCCCTTGCAGCGTTGGCTGCAGCCGCCTTCGTCATCGGGATTTTTGTCAATCCACCTTATGGCTTCGCGCCGGAGGACAACCTTCAATATGCTCGAATCACGCGCATGGAGATGGCAGCCATCGCGCGGCTCGCGGCGCAGTATCCTGGCGCCACCGTAGCTTCAGCCTGGCCCGTCACCGACGCACTGACGCGTCCTGAGCTTGGCTACGTCACACGGCCTTTTCATGTCTACGCACTCGAAGACTTCACCGCGGCCCAGATTAATCGCGCAGTAGCGAACCGCAGCCGGTTCACCATGGCCCTCGTCTTCTCCACCAAATACGATCCTCCTTCGCCGCTTTTCACGCTGGGTCCGCGCAGCCGGCAGCTCGATGAGCGCTACTTCGGGCTGCATGAGGATCTCCCGCCTGAGGACATTGCGACCCGTCTGGGCGGCAGCCTCATCTGGAAGAGGACCGATCAAGGCATGGGTGTGGCGCTTATCCGCATGAACTCGCAACCGCAGACCGCGACTGATTCTCCGCCCCCTTCATCGACCTCTCTCCGCATATCTTCCGCGCACCACCTATAATCAGCCTTGTTGTGATGTTTTTGATTGCAGACCGCCTTCTTCTCTCGCGTAAAATTGCGCTCGTCGCCGTGATGGCGCTCGGAGCCGCCTCTGGATTTTCTGGAGCGGCTCTCGGACAGTCGTCCGCTCAGGGTGATAGTGCCAGCGGAAATGCAGATCGCACGCGCATTTTGCTGGTTCTCCCGTTCGATAACAGAACAGGGCAGCCCAGCCTGGACTGGGTTCGGGAGGCGGCGTCGTCTCTGCTGAGCAGCCGGTTTGCGTCTGCCGGTTTCTCACCCATGAGCCGCGCGGATCGCATGTATGCGCTTGATCATCTCGGCCTGCCCGAGGGTTTTCAGCCGTCGCGCGCAAGCGCTCTGAAACTCGCACAGACGCTGGATGCGGACGACATCATCGTGGGCAGCTACATCACGGATGGCAACGACCTGATCGCCGAAGCGCGCGTGGTGGACATACCGCATCTGCGCATGGGCCTGCCGGTCACCGCACGCGGGGAAATGCACAGCCTCATCGACATCTTCGATGGGCTTGCCTGGCAGCTCACTCGGCAGATGGACCCGCATTTCAACCTGGGCGAGGATACTTTCATTGCGGCGGGCAAGGGAATCCGTCTCGATGCATTTGAACAGTACATTCGCGGCATCACAGAGGCGGATCAGGCTGAGCGTCTTCGTCATCTCAAGCAGTCCGTGGCGCTCAGCCCCGACTTTGCGCCGGCATGGATGGCTCTTGGCCGCGAAGAGTACAGCAGCCAGCAGTATGAAGACGCCGCGACGACCTTTGCGCGCGTGAGCGGCAACAGCTCCGACGCACTGGAGGCAGATTTCTACCGAGGCCTCTCTCTCCTCTTTTCCGGCCGCTACCCGCAGGCGCAGGAGTCCTTTAGCGCAGTGGCGCGCGAGCTTCCGCTTGCCGAAGTTCTGAACAACGAAGGCGTTGCACTCAGCCGCCAGGGGAAGGATGCGTCCGCGATTTTTCGTCAGGCAATCGGCGCGGATAATTCCAATCCCGATTACCACTTCAATCTTGGAGTGAGCCTCATGCGCCATCAGGATTCTGCAGGAGCCATTGCCGAGATGACGCAGTGCCTGAAGATTCGCCCCAGCGACGCCGAGGCACAGACTCTGCTGAGAACATGGAAACAAGGCCCGGCGGAGACGCCGAGTCAGAGTCAGAGCGCCGATCCGGAACACCCGGACCCGCTCGAGCGCATTGAGCGCCGATTCGACGAGGCTGCGTTTCGTCAGGCTGCGGGCATGATGGATCAGATCGAGGCCGCCAGGATGGCCGCGCTTTCACCGCATGACCGCGCCGCTAAACTTGCGAGCCAGGGTCAGGACTATCTGGATCGCGGGTTGATCCTTGAGGCGGAGCGGCTCTATCAATCGGCCGAGGAGTCGGATGGCGCCCTGGCGGCAGCGCATTTAGGCCTTGCGCGGGTTCGCCAGCGGGTGGGTGATTTGGCTTCAGCGCGCAAAGAAGCAGACACTGCTCTGCAGCTTGATCCGGGCAACAAGGCTGCCCAGGATCTGAGCCGCCAGCTTGCTTCCACGCCCGAGCAAAAGCAGTAGCGCCTGTTGGAGGGGCACGTCATGCTTCACCAGGGATTGCGTCACAGGTCGAACAAGTTCTTCGTGGGCCTTCTTGGGACTTGCCTCTCATTCGCGTGCACCTGCGTTCTGCAGTCGCAAACGCCGCTTGTTGAAAAACTCGTGCTGGATGGTACGATCCAGCCAGTTAGTCAAGGCACTTTTGAGCGCGCCATCCGGGCCGCGAACGATCGGGGCGCTGCAGCATTGCTGATTGAGCTCAATACGCCCGGCGGCATGCTGGAGTCCACGCGCGCCATGGTAGGGGCGATGCTTAGTTCGCGCGTTCCCATTATCGTGTACGTCGCGCCAGCCGGTGCGCGGGCGGGCTCGGCCGGTTTCTTCCTGTTGGAGGCCGCGGACGTTGCGGCCATGGCGCCGGGCACCAACGCAGGAGCGGCCCATCCGGTACTCGAGTTTGGCAAGCCCGATGAGACGATGAACCAGAAGATTCTCAATGACGCCGAGGCGTTTCTGCGCTCCTTCGTGACGCGCAGAAATCGCAACGCTGAGGCGGCCCAGGCAGCCGTCCAGTCTTCTCACGCGTATACCGCGGAGGAAGCCCTCAATCAGCATCTGATCGATCTCACCGCCACGGACGAGGCGCAACTTTTGCATACGCTCGACGGGCGCGAGATCGCTCGCATCGACGGCAGCAAAATGACTCTTCATCTGGCGGGTGCGCGCGTCGAGGAGGTCAAGCCCACACTTCGCGAAACACTTCTTGGCTGGCTGGTTGATCCCAATATCGCGCTCCTGCTGCTGGTGGCAGGTGGACTGCTCATCTATCTCGAATTCAATACGCCGGGCACCATCGTACCCGGCGCGCTGGGCACGTTGATGGTTCTGCTCGCGATCTTCGGGCTCAACCTGCTCCCCATCCGGTACACGGCCGTACTGCTGCTCGTGGCGGCTCTGGTGCTGATGGTCCTTGAAGCCAAGTTTGGCGGCCACGGTGCCCTGGCCATCGCAGGGGTTGTCTGCCTTGCCTTTGGGACTCTCACGCTGGTTGCGGCGCCCGTGCCGGAGATGAGCGTCAGCCCGTTTGTCGCCATCGCTGTCAGCGTGGGCTTCGGAGGTATCACGGTCTTTCTTGTCCGGCTCGCCGTGCGTGCGCGTCGCATGAAAGCGCGCCTCGGGGCTGATGCTCTCATCGGTAAGATCGCTTCGGCCATGGAGCCGCTTGCGCCCGAGGGGCACGTTCTCGTCGATGGCGAAATATGGCTCGCGACCGCGACACAGCCCATTCCAGCGGGCGCGCGTCTGCGTGTCGTGGGACATCAGGATTATGTATTGCAGGTCGAGCTACTGGAGCCATCCAGCGCCACGCGCGCGCCTGCCCCGGCATAACCCGCTGGAGTACAATCCGAGCTGAGTCAGGAGAGACGCATGTCTGAACTGCCTATTCCGTTCCTCGTTCTCGTTGTCATCGTGGTTCTCTATCTTTTTAACTCCATCAAGATCCTTCGCGACTACGAGCGCGCTGTGATCTTCCGGCTTGGGCGCGCACTGGCCACACCCAAGGGGCCGGGTATCATTTTTGTCTTTCGGCCCATCGATCAAATGATCCGCATCTCCCTCCGGCAAGAGGTGCTTGAAGTTCCGCCGCAGGATGTCATCACCCGCGACAACGTGACGATTAAAGTCAACGCCGTTGTCACGCTGTACGTCGTTGACCCGAACGCAGCAGCCATCAAGGTCTCCAATTACGTCTATCAGACATCACAGTTTGCGCAGACAACGCTGCGCTCCGTGCTGGGCGAAGTGGAACTGGACGAGCTGCTCAGCCATCGCGACAAGCTCAACCTGCGCATCCAGAGCATCATCGACCAGCGCACGGAGCCCTTCGGCGTGAAGGTCATCTCAGTCGAGGTCAAGCAGGTGGATCTACCTGAACAGATGTTGCGCGCCATGGCCAAACAGGCCGAGGCAGAACGGGAAAAGCGCTCCAAGATCATCCACGCGGAGGGCGAATTCAACGCCGCGCAAAAGTTGGTGGATGCGGCTGCACTGCTGGCCACGCAACCCATTACATTGCAGTTGCGCTATCTGCAGACGCTTACTGAGATCGGCGTCGAAAAGAACACAACGATAATCTTCCCGCTTCCAGTCGAGCTCCTGACCTTGCTGAATAAAGCCGCCACGTCAGGCACTCCGCAACCCGGAGAGCAGGAAAGCTCGCGCTAGAGAGAAGTTGTTCAGCGTGAATGGGGCGTCTTTTCCTGGGACTGGAAACCCCGGCCCGCGCCTCATCGATAGGGTGGAAAGGGATAGAGGTCAGTTCTTGCGAAAGGGACTCGGCGAGTTCGAGGAGGAGGGACCGCAGGAAGAGCGTGAGATCACGCTGGGCTCAGGCCTGCTTGCAGCGGTGAGCGGTTGCATTCTTCTTCTGTGCGGCCTGTGCTTCTGGCTTGGTCTCTCTCTCGGCAGACAAGGAGCGCCTCTGGCCATGCGCGCGCAGGCGCAGGCTGCTGTGCCTCACGGGGATGCCGTGCAGGGTTCGGTGCAAGGCTCTTCATCCAAGCCTGTCGCTGCGGGCTCAGGACCTTCTGCTCATCAGACGCCACCTCAGACCTTCACAGCGCAATCCGCCGGGGGCAATGCGTCTTCGGCGGAGTACGCTTCGACCTCGCCTGCTCCTGTTCAGATCCAAGCGGCAACAGCATCCCAGCCTCAGGTGAAGCCCGCACTCCCGGCTGTTGTTCCTGCGTCACCTGCGCAATCCGCATTGCCTTCCGTCGTGCAGGCCGCGCCGGGCATGGGAACCGGCGTCATGGTGCAGATCGCGGCACTCTCGCATGATGAAGATGCCAGAGTTCTGATGAATGCTCTTCGCCAGCATGGCTATAACGCATTTGCGAGACGCGAGTTGTCTGACGGTATGATTCACGTGCAGATTGGTCCGTTCGCTTCGCGCTCAGATGCGGAAGCAATCAGCCGGAAGCTCGAAGGCGACGGCTACAACGCAGAGGTGCAGCAGCAGTAGGACTCAACCATCCGTACGCATCCACTCGGGTAGTCCGGAAGCGATGGCGATGCGCACCGCCTTCATCAAATCCTCGCGCGATGCATAGTCGCGAGGATAAATCGCCGGGTGAAAGCTGATATACGCCGTACCGGGCCGTGCCGCCATGCTTCCCTTGGCCATCATTGTTTCGGTTCCGTGGATGGATACCGGAATACACGGAGCGCCAGTCTCCATGGCCAGATAGAACGGACCCTTCTTGAAAGGCAGCATCCGCCCGCTTCGCGAACGGGTGCCCTCCACAAATGTCGTGATATGCAATCCCTTTTCGAGCACGCGCTGCGCCGTGCGCACACTTTCAATTGCCGCATCAACCCGGCCGTCACGATCGACCGGCACAAATTCGCCGAGCTTCATGCCATAACCGAGAATAGGAATCTTCATGAGCGAACGCTTGAGGAAGACCGAAGTACGCCCCGGAATGCGCGGAATCAGTGCCGGCGGGTCGAGATTCGAAACGTGATTCGCCATAAATATGCACGCCGTGCTCTTAGGAACGCATTCAAGGCCAGTTGTGACCACGCGAATGCGTCCCACGCTGAAACCGGCGCGCACAATCTTCTGCGCAATGTTGTACAGCGGCGTGGCGTCGCCGGTGACTATTGCCCAGGGGATGAAGACAAGCGCCGCTGGAACACTGAGAGCGACAATGGTTAGGACCATCACAATCGACGTGATCATCGCCGCTCTCGCAGTCGTGCCGGCAGCTTCTCGTAGATGCCGTCAAAGCCGCCGTTGGAAAGGATCGCCACGACATCGCCTCTTCCGAGCTCATGCGCGGCGGCCGCCACAATGGCGTCGACGTTGGCGTGAAGCTGGGCCGGAGTTCCTGCCGCGTTCAGTGCCTGGACCACCTCTTCCGGGTGCAGACGTTCCGATTCGGGGATTCGCTCCTGCTGGTAGACGCCCGCCATCAGTACGCGGTCTGCCTCGCGCAGACTCTCAATCAGATCCTGCTCCAATACTTTGCGGCGCAAGGTATTGGAGCGCGGCTCGAGTACGGCCCACAATCGCGCTCTGGGATAGACCGCCCGCAGTGCGCGAAGAGTTTCACGAATCGCCGTCGGATGGTGCGCGAAGTCGTCGATGATGGTAATACCGTCAACTTCCGCGCGCACCTCAAGTCGCCGTTTCACGCTCTTGAAGCTTGCAAGGGCCTTCTGAATTGCGTTCTTCTCCAGACCCTGGCCCGCGGCCAGCGCGGCTGCTGCTGTTGCGTTCAGTGCATTATGCTGGCCGGCGAGTCGCATCTCCATCAGGCTCCATAGCGAGCCTTGATGCCAGATCTCCCACCGAGTCAGGCCTTCCTCAAAGCGCAGACTCCGAATCTGCCAATCTGCCTCGTTGCTGAATCCGTAACGCTCCACCCAGCAGAAAGCCTTGGCCACGCACTCTGAGACATTGCTGCTCCCATCAAAGGCGACGATGCGGCCACGGCGCGGCACCAGATTCACCAGCCTCTTGAAGGCCATCTTCACGGCTTCCAGATCGGCGTAAATATCCGCATGATCAAACTCCACATGCGTCAGGATCAGCGCATCAGGGAAATAGTGAAGAAACTTCGGACCTTTATCAAAGAAGGCAGTGTCATACTCATCGCCTTCAAGAATGAAGGTTCGCGTCGGCCGCAACTGAAAACTCGATCCGAAGTTCTCCGCGACGCCGCCGATCAGAAAGGATGGCCCCAGCTCCGGCCTGCTCTCAGCCGCTACCTGGTAGATCCATGCCAGCATGCTGGTCGTCGTGGTTTTACCGTGCGTGCCTGCCACTACCAGAGATTCGCGTCCGGTTAAGAACTCCTCGCGCAACAGCGCTGCCATCGAGGTGAAGGGAATGCGTTCATCGAGGATTCGCTCTACCTCTGGATTGCCGCGTGAGAGCGCATTGCCGATGACAACCAGGTCTGGCCGCGGCTCCAGATTCGCTTCCGCATAAGGTTCACGCACCGGGATGCCAAGGCTCGCCAGCAAGTCGCTCATCGGCGGGTAGGCGGCCTTGTCGGAGCCGGTGATGCGATGTCCCTGCAGTTGCAGAAGGCCCGCAAGCGAGGCCATGGCTGTTCCGCAGATGCCGCTGAGGTGGATATGGCGGCTCATGCCTGCACCGCCGGTTCAAGCACATGGAGCTCCGCTCTGGTGTCCGCATTCAACTCTGCTTCCACACCAAAGGTCAGCGTCACATTCTGACGCAAGACATGGCCGCTCCTCAGGCCGAACGCAATCGGAATATCAAGCCCGTCCAGCGCATGCAGAATCGCGTCCTCCAGCAGGCCGTCTTCGGCGCCCGGCGTGGCGCAAGCGAGCATCTCGCCAAAGATGATGCCGCGCACGCTGTTTAACTTGCCTGCAACACGCAGTTGCCACAGCATCCGATCCACCTGGTAGGGCTTTGCGCCCGTGTCCTCGAGAAACAGCAGCTTGTCTTCCGTGCACGGCTCCCATGGAGTTCCAATCAACGAAACGATGATGCTCAGACAGCCTCCGTAGAGGGTGCCGCGCGCGACACCAGGTCGCAGCGTGCGCAGGCCTTCCTCTGCGCCCACACGGTATGGCACGCCTGCCAGAGCGGCACGAAAGCTGCTCATGTGGATGCCGTCTTCAAGATAAAAATCCGCCGCAACCATTGGCCCGTGAAACGCAGGCAGGCCGATGCGGTCCAGCAATTGAAGCTGCACACCCGTCAAATCGCTGTAGGCAAAGAACGGCTTCGGATGACTTCGAATGAGCGAGAGGTCGAGCCCGTCGAGCAGGTAGTTCGATCCATACCCGCCTCGCACCGCGGCGACCCAGCTGAAGGCAGGATTCTCAAACGCAGCGTGTAGGTCGGCAAGTCTCTCAACCGCATTGCCCGCAAAATAGAGTGGCCCGTGCGCCTGCGTGTGCGCTCCTGCTTCGGGTCGAAACCCAAGTGAGCGCAGACGGTCCATACCCAGAGTCATCCGCTGGTCTTTCGCAAAAGATGCAGGCGAGATGACGCGGATGCGGCCGTCCCTGGGTACTGGGGAAAGGCGAAGCCGCTGGACCGGTGCCGTCATCGCTCCCACGCCTCGCCGCGCGCAATCAGTGCTGCAGGGCCAGTGAGGAGGAG
The DNA here is from genome assembly GCA_028873155.1 of Acidobacteriota bacterium. Taxonomy (GTDB): domain Bacteria; phylum Acidobacteriota; class Terriglobia; order Terriglobales; family Acidobacteriaceae; genus Telmatobacter. Next base: position 3 of record JAGWML010000035.1, on the reverse strand, counting down.
TTC